>CAYOTW010000031.1:0-1549 GCA_964407005.1 Candidatus Woesearchaeota archaeon
TTTTCTGTTGGCTCTAAAACATCAGCTCTCAAAAATAAATCATCTACTTTTAATCCTGCTTCAAAAATTGTCTTTTTTTGCTCTATTAACTCTTTAGTTTTTTCTAAGTTTTCATTGAATTCTAATTCAGCAAGATTTACAGCTTCAGGAAATAATTTATGAGCATATTCTTCAAATTCATGCCCTTGTTCAAGCTTTTGCTTTTCTGCAATAGTTTTTTCAGGAAGAAGTTTATTTGTAGAAAGCCATAATAATCTAAGACATTGTTGTCCTTGCATATATTTAGATTTTGTTAGGAAATGAGTCATTTTAATCATTTAACTTAATTTTCATTAAAAATTAAAGAACATTACTATTTATTTTCTAATATCTCCTCACATTTATTTACAAAAAAGTAGGTATCTGTTTTTATCTTTTGTGCTATATCTTTTGTTGTTTGTTTTGTTATACTGTATTGGGCAATTTCTCTTTTATGTTTTGCTTCAGATATTGTTTCTATCTCTTGTTTTTGGAATACAGCATTTCTCAAAGTTAGATAAGAACCTTCATCTAAAATTTTCTTTTTAACAAAATATTCTTCTAAAACCAAGAGTGTTGCAATATGATTTTTACTTCTAAATCCTAGTTTTGCAATAAGGGCTAATGCTGCAGTGTACATTGCATAATATCCGGTTATAACAATCCATTCAGAAGAATCAAAATCTCCTGATATTTTTAACATTTCTCTTGCTTTTGAACTATTGTTTAATTTATCTAAAGCATCTAAAACCTCAATATTTTTCCTGGCTTTATTTAGAAAATTTTTACTTTTAGAAATTATTGTTTTATCTTTTGCGAGCTGCCCCTTTTTAATAAAAAACTTAATTGTTTGCATTTTGATACATCCAATAATAATAGTAATTTATACTACTAAAAACTATTGCATAATTCCTTAAGTCTTTCCAGAGTTCAGGATTTTCTTTTTTAATTTTAGGAAATTCAGAAATTTTGATATTTACAAGCGCAATATTCAAACCCCTTATATTCTTTATTTTATTTACTCTCTCTTCAATTTTTTTTGAATAATCTGAAACAACCATTAAATCAATATCTGAGTTTTTTGTTTCACTTCCTTTAGAATAACTTCCAAATAAAAGGATAATACCAAGGGTTTCTTCTGAAATTTCTTTTAATGATTTAAATATCAATAAGTGATTATTTGCAAATTCAATTTTTCTTTCAACAATATAATGATGGAAAGCTAATCTTAAATATAAACTGCTATAATTTGCAATGTAAACAAAAGTCTTCCCAACTTTTTTAGAAAAAATAATTTGCTTTTTTTCAAGTTTTTTCAATGAGGTATTAACTCTTTCATATGAATATCCACATCTTTCAATAATCCTCTTTATTGTCATCTCTTCTGCTTCAGGAAAGAAACTTTCAAGTATAGAATACTCTAGTTCTGTGAGTTTGTTATCTGAATATTTTAATGTCTTTTTTCTTGCCATTTTACCTATTCTCTTATATCTTCTATATATATATCTATTGATATTCCTATAATATTATT
>CAYOTW010000031.1:1559-9707 GCA_964407005.1 Candidatus Woesearchaeota archaeon
CTCGCGGCGGCCGTTGCGAGGCGGGCGCGCATCCACGCTTGGCGCCGGTTACCGCGCGCACGGCGCTACAACCGGCCGTTTTATTTGGATATTGGTTTGCAAAAAGAGAGAAAGAAAAGATTACAAGAAGAAAAGTTAGGTATTCAAAAGGGGAATTTGCGAAATTACAAAGGAATTACAATCATTATATTAAAAATAGTTAATCTAATCTCTCTGCCTTTCTTATTAATTCTTCTGAAGATTTAGCAAGAAAATAATCTGTATCAAGCGTATCGAAATGTTTTTCTGCACATTTAATCTTATTTTGTTCAGTAGGCCTCAAATTCCCCTCATCTTTTACAAATTTAGTTTCACTTACAAAACAAACTTTCCTTTTCCCTTCATTTTGCTTAAACACAACTGCCCAATCAGGGTTATATGTTCCGATAGGAGTGTCAATAAAAAACCATGCAGGCAATTTAAAAAAAAGTTCTATTCTTTGATCTCTACTTAACTTTTCTGCAAGATCTTTTTCTCCATCAGAATCAAATACAACCGCCTCATAAATAGAGTTCTGTTTATTATCTGATTTGATTATCTTACCTGAATATGTTTTAATAGCTGCGAATTTATTTAGTGAATAATCCTCTCCATTTAACTCATATTCAATTTCACTTATTTGAGATGTAGAAATCTCATGTGAGATAATATTAATGACTTTTTGGATAAATTCATTAGGATTAATAAAAATCTTATCTAATGCATTTATTTGACTTAGTATTTCATATGTTGTTTGCCTTGTCAATCCAGAATTTTGAGTTATTTCTTCCAAAATATTGGAAATAGAATATTTGTTCCTGTATTCTTCAAATGAAGACTCTTTTACAAAATAATCTATTTTTTCTTTCTCCTTTTCCTTTTTATATTCTAATTCCGCAGTCTCTGTTCTAATAGATGGCTTGTTTATTTCTAAATTATTAATTTCCTCAATACAAGAAGAAATAAGCTTTTCCGAGTTTATCCTTATAGAATAATCTGTTTTTTTAGATATCTTTTTCCATAGCTCCTTAAAATTTGGGTCTTTGTCAAAATCCTTTCTCAATTTAATTTCCACTTGCTTGTTTGCATTTTCAGGTTTAGGGGCATTAAATATTCCTTCTTCTTCATATTCTCTTTGTAAATTATCCACATAATCCATATAGCTCTCATTCGCAACTACTGTAAGTAAGAATTCCTTTTCAGTTAGTCGTTCTCCTTTTTGATTAACAGGTAGTCTAACTCCTCGTCCAATCTCCTGTCTTTTTCTCATTTCAGATTTGGTATCTCTTAATGTACAAATATTGAAGATATTAGGATTATCCCATCCCTCTTTTAAAGCTGAGTGAGAAAAAATGAATTGAACAGGTTCGTCTAATGAAAGTAACCTTTCTTTATTTTTCATAATCAAGTCAAAAGCTTCCTTGTTTTTTTCTATTGCCATATCCTGTTGTAGAACATCTCCTTTTTTATTTTTAGCAAAATATCCTTTATGAACTTCTTTTGCATCTAAATTTTTTTGTCCAGGATATTCCTTTTTAATTTTATTGAACTCTTCTTCAAATATTTTTCTTATTATTCCTTCTTCATTAAAATAATTGTCAACTTTGTCTATAAAAAATAATGATAGAACTTTTATTCCTTCTTTTAACATTTCCTTAGATTTTTCAAAATGGTTTTTTATAGTGGATTTAATTTGTTGTCTCATTAGTTCTTCTTTATCTATCTCATTGTCTTGACCTAATTCAAATCTTAAACCATTAGTAAACTCAATTAAACCATTTTCTTTCATACTTATCTTACTCACTTTAATTCCTTTATAATCTGAGTTTTTTGTTTTTGAAAATAAATCACTTCTCCCATCAACAATAATTTTATCTTTTTTATATCCTTGATTTAATTTTCTATTTATCTCTATTTTGGCCTTGGGGCCCCTTTTATCAGGCCTAATTTCTAGAAGTTTAATATATGGTCCATTATAATCATCTTCCTTAACAACTGATAAAACTTCTATTTTTTTAACTAATCCTTTTTGATAAGCATCAACAGGAGTTAAACGATAAATTAAATTATAATAATTTTTGTGTGTAGCAGAATACCTCAATTTTAGAAGGGGATTCAATTTACTCAACGCTCTTTTAGAATTTTCACTCTCCATGTTTTGAGGCTCGTCTAGAAGAAGGAGGGGTCTTGTCTTTGAAATTAAATCTATTGGCTTTTGTCCGCTTAATCTATCAATATTTTTATCTATAATATTTATATTGTCTTTTTTATTAAAAGAATCTAAAGTCATGACTAAAATTTCAACATTATTATTTCTTGAAAATTGCCTTATTCTTGAAAGCTTGGTTGAATCGTATTCACAGAAATTATAAGATATATTGTCGTAAATCTGTTTGAAATGCTGTTTTGTAATCTCTAAAGTTTTCAAAACTCCTTCTCTAATTGCAACAGATGGTACGATAATAATAAATTTCTTAAACCCATATTCCTTATTTAATTCTAAAATAGACCTTAAATAAACATAAGTCTTTCCTGTTCCTGTTTCCATTTCAACAGAAAAATCCATGCCATCTAGTTTAGAATTTTCATTAATTTTGTTTTCTTTTTGTATTTCTTGAAGATTATGCAAAATATGTTTTTCAGTTATGTCTAATTCATTTGGAATAACTCCATTCTCTGCAATAAATGAAATATCTTGATGATTGTTTTGTTGTCCCTTAAATAAATCTACAACTGATTTAATCGCTTCCTGCTGGTATTCTAGGTTTGAGTCAAATTTTAATTTCATTTTTCGTGTTATATTGCGTTACATGCAAGTTTAGTTTTTACGACGTTTTTAGCCATTTTAAGCGTCTTTTTTGGATTTTGGTACATTGCGGTACATCCTTAAAGTGTAGTTTAAAGTGTAGTTTAAAGTGTAGTTTAAAGTTACTACCTTTTATTTACTATCCATTTTCCTTTCTTTTTCCCTCCTTCTCTTTTAATTCTTCTTTTAGTTTTAAGATTTTTTATGTGATACTTAACCCCTTCTAAAGTTAAGTTCACCAAATTAGAAACCTCTTTCAAACTTAAATAAGGATTATTTTCTATTATTTCAAGTATCTCTTTTTCTTTATCATCTCCTTTAGTGACAGTTTTAGTGCCAGTATATGTGACAGTTTTAGTGCCAGTAGCACTTTTATCAAAAGGAAAGGTTATTTTATAAAAATCAAAATCTCCATCGATTATGGGCTTAGTCTTGTATTGCTTGTTCCATCCATAAATCATTTTATGAAAGCCAGAACCAATATTATCTGAGAATTTAAGATATCTAAATATTTTTGCTAAAATTGGGTTTCGGGGAAGTGAAAAATCTTCTTTCAAGATTAATTCAATTTTTTTAGGTAAGGCCCCAGGATTATAAAATTCGATTCTATCTGAAAAAACCCTTATCCTTGGATTTGATCGGCTAAAATAATCTGTATGAACTATTAAATTAACCAATGCTTCTCTTAATGCCTGTAAGTGAGGCGGGTCATCATCTCTAACGCCTTGTTTAACTGAGAAAGGAATATCTATTTGTTTTACAAGTCTTTCATAAATATCAAAAAAAGTAAAAAACAAATTTTTTTCAGAAGAAATTCTATAATTATATCTCGTTGGAGCATCTTCATAAGAAGTTCCAGCTATTTCAAGATATTCTATCCGATAATTTGAAATCAAATCTGCCAAATCATCTTCTTTTCCAAAAATCAGTAAGCCTCCAAATGTAACTTTATTCTCTTTTATTACTTCTAATTTTTCTAAAAATTCTTTATCTGAAAGTCCTAAAAATCTATGTGCCGGATTAACCTGTGCAAAAAAATTCCTATATTGTTTTATTGTTTCTTTATCTAAATCTTCAAAACTCAATTTTGTTAATTCTTTATCTTTTTCTTCAAAAGAGGAGGTTCTATAAAAATTATCAATTTCTTCTTGTGTTGCTCTTTGATCAGCTCCTCCAGCTCGAATAAAAGTATTTTTAGGATTATCATAATAAATTGGTTTCTCACGAGGATGCTTTGCTTCAATATAAAATGCTAAAATATCTTTTTCTTCAAGTTTATATTTTTTAGGTTTAACAGAGATTTTTTTATTGAATTTGTTTCCATTTCTTAAAACTCCTAAAAAATCTTGACTTATTTTTTCAGAGTTTTTAACTCCAATAATCTCATAATCTTTTGCTAATTTTTTTACTCCAAAAATTAGCCAACCGCCGTTGGTATTGCAAAAAGCACTTACCGACTCCCAAGAACTTTTAGGAACTTCTGACTTTGCTTCTTTACATTCAAAATCTTCCCACTCTATGTCTTGTAATTTATCAATTAATTCCTGTTTATTCATAAAACAAAACCTCCTAAAAAAGAGAAAATATAAAGCCCGGCATGTCCGAAGAGATACCGGGGACTTAAAGTATTATTAATAATATTAAGATCTTTATAATGTTTTCTACATGTGGATTTATTGAATAAATCTACAACTGACTTAACTGCTTCTTGATGATGTTCCAGGTTTGAGTCAAGGTTTGGTTTCATTTTAAAAATATCTCCTTATCATTAATGTAGTAATTAATGTTACAACTATCCCAATAATAAATGAGATTAAATGTCCAATCCAATTTCTTTTGAAATTTCTTTTCTCAAGATTAATCTTGGAACTCGCTTTATCATAAATTGCTTCTAAAGAATCCCATTCTTGCTCATAACCTCCAAAAGGCATATTATTTATCTTAATCTTGTTTTCTATTTTTTTTAGTTCCTTTTCTTCCTCTTTCAAAATATCTGCATATTTTTTTCGTTCTTTTTTTATTTTATGAAAAAACAAAAGAATAAATTTCTTCCATTCATTCCTGCAAGCATCTTCCGCATCTTTTGCCTCTTTTTCGTTTAATTTATCTTTTGAAGAGTAATGCTCTATTAGATCATTGAGATTATCATATTTTGCCTTTGGTAAATTTTTGGGGTAAATTCTATATAATGAATTTAAAGAAAGGATATATTGGTCAGACTTCATTTTTACCACTCCCACCAAGAAGAATTACTTTGAGGCCGAACAATATAATAAGCCTTCAAATAAGGATCATAATAAATCCTATCTCCTTTTCTTCTTGCTTTTAATGCATCTGATTTATATTTATAATATCTTCTACCATTATAATTAAAAATTCTTTTATTGGCCATTTTCCCTCTTCTTTTTTATATAATTCAATATAGACATAGTAAATTGTATTATTGTTTCATTAACTAAAGGCAAATCAGGAATATCTATATTTTCTAATCTCCCATGACTATCAATTGAACGATGTTTATGTATATATTTCACAAGATTTTCAAAACGATTGTTTAAGTCTTCAGAAATATTAATTTTTTTGCTAATCTCCTTATAATAATTTTCTACATTTTGGCAGGATTGTTTATTTAAAACCAAGCAAAAATAATCTTCTAATGACTTACAGCATAATTTGATTGATTCTGGATAATTTCCAGAACTAAATTCCTTTATTGAGTTTTTGAAATCTTGGAAAGTCTTTTCGTTTTCAGATAATTGATGTAATGTTTTTGTGATTCTTTCACTTACTTCCTCATTAATAATTTTTTCAATAAAAAATCCTTCTTCTCCAGGGAGTTTTCTTATTTGAAGAGGGATGTAGTGGATTAAAAAAAACTCATTCATATCTTGAATAAAGTCATTAAGATAGGTATTTTCATTTTTATTTAGATATTCATTTTTTGAATAAGATTCTAATATTAATTCCAATAATAAAAAAACTTCTTTGCTTTTTCTGTTTTTATTACAAATCCAATCAATTAACTGATGAGGCGCATCTACTCCTAATTGAATTGTGGTTTTTTTAAGTAGGTGGGTTAAATCGGAGCTTTTTCCTCCATAATCTTTAAGATGAAAATTCAGCAATTCCGAAAACTCCACTAGGTCTGAAATGTCGATCAAATCTGAAATCAATTCTTTTCCATCATGGGAATGTGCCTTTAGGTTTTTATTAATGAATCTTACCATCTTCCTAAATCACCTTCAAATTACATTGAATAGACAAATTCTTCTTCTTGCTATCTGTTAAAGCTTCGTCCAAACAAACAAACATTTGGTCTTTTTTTAACTTCAATTCATCCAATGTTTTATCTTTTATTTCAGAATCTAAGCAAATATAGAAAAACTGCTCACCATCAACAACCTTGAAAACCTTGTTTGATTTTACATCTGTCTTTTCAATCTTTGAGTTTAAGCTGTATCCTTCTTTAATTATACACTCATAGATAACATCATCATTCTTATATCCTGAAATTAATGGAGTTTTGAAAAGCTCTAATTGTTTCTTTAGCTCTTTAGCATCTTGCCCTTCATATTTTTCCCATATTTTATAATTTGATTTATCTAATTTGAAAACTTTAAATCCTAAATCAAGATTAACTTTTTTATTTTCAGTTAATTTTTTTTGTTTGGATTTTTCTTTTTGTTCTTTCTCAATTTCTTTTATTACTCTTCGGATTCTTTCTTTTGAGATTTCAGAAATATTATTTGGCTTACCTAATTTTTTCAAAAAGTCATAAATAGGTTTTTGTTTTTTGTCGTTTTTATCAATTGTTTCAGGTAATTGAACACAAATAAATTTTCTATTTCCATTATCTTCTAAATTTTGCTGTAAAACAGAGTGGGCTGTTGTTGCTGAGCCTGCAAAAAAATCAAGAACTATGTCATCTTCAGCAGTACATAATTGTAGCATTCTTTGTATTAAAGAAACGGGTTTAGGATTATCAAAAATGCTTTCGCCAAATAACTTTTTCAAATATGAAGTGGCATTTGTTGTGGTGTCAATATCATTCCATATTGTTGTTGTAACTCTGCCCCGTTCTTCAGCTTCAGATAAAAATCTTTTTCTTTGTGGTCCTGCTTCTCCACTCGCACCGAATACAATCCGGTTATCTTTCATTAGTTCTTGAAATTTTTTATAATCATTCTTCCAACTACATCCAGGATTAGGTTTGTATGTTTCTCCAGTGTTAGGATTTTTTATTTCATATTGTTGGTTTGGTCTCCATCCACCTACTTGGAAAGGGTCTGCTTTCCATGGTCCTCTCTGGTCTTTATCAGGATTTGAAAAACCTTCACCATTTTCAGGAAGTCTGAATTCTTGCCTATTTTTTATATAATAGTCTTTACTTTTAGCATATACTAAATTATGTGTATGTGAAACGGAAATTAATGCAGTATTTGTTACAGACTTTGTAGAATTCCAGATAATATCTGCTACAAAATTCTCCTCGCCAAAAACTTCATCCATGACTTTTCTTAAATTATGAACTTCATTATCATCTATTGAAACAAAAATAACTCCATCTTCCCTTAAAAGATTCCGAGCAACAAACAAACGAGGATAAATCATTGAAATCCAATCAGAATGAAAACGACCATTTGTTTCTACATTTGTACTTAATTTTATTCCATCTTTTGATTGTCCTGTTTGTTCTAAATATGATTGAATATTATTCTTGAAATTATCTTTATACACAAAATCCTTTCCTGTATTGTATGGCGGATCAATATAAATCATCTTAATTTTATTGAAATACGCTTTTTGTAATAATTTTAAAACTTCAAGATTATCTCCTTCAATAAAAAGATTTTCAGTAGAATCCCAATTTATAGATTCTTTTTCAGCAGGTTTTAGTGTTCCTTTTGCTGTTGTCTGGATATTTTTGAAAGTCTCTTTTCTTCCAGCCCAATTAAAAGAATACTTTTCATCCTTTCCATCAATCTCATTTCCTAATGTTCTTTGTAATTTCTCAAAATCAATTTTTCCTTCTGTAAAAACTTCAGGAATTACCTTTTTTAATTCTTCAATCTTTTCTTCTGAAATATTTAATGATTCTTTTGAAACTTTCTTTGTCATTCTCTCTTCCCCTCTTTCTTTAACCGTTCTCCCATACATATCTCAAACTGTCTTGAAACTAATAAACCTTTCTTTTTACAATCCCTGCTAGATACACCATAAAAACCAGATTTCACTCCAAATTTAATCTTTTTTAATCCCATAAATCCACCCATAACATTACAAATAAAATCAAAATTTATAAACATATCGCGAAATTTCCTCCA
>CAYOTW010000032.1:0-9544 GCA_964407005.1 Candidatus Woesearchaeota archaeon
TGTATTGTTTTCTGGAGAGATTAATTCTGTGTGAGGGTATGCGTCATATTCTATTGTATTATTTAAATCATAATTTAGTATTCCTTGTGTGTCTGAGTGAAATGTAAATGGAATTCTACAAATTTTTCCAATTAATTCTCCTTTTGGGCAATTACCCCCAACAAGACCCTCATTTAATATAGAAGAAAAATCATCTGTTTTATCTTCTTCATTAAAAGGGAGGGATGAATTTGTGAAAGTTATATTTAAATCACTTGTATATAATTCTCCATAGCTTTCAGAGTGAAATATTATTGGAACATCACAATAACCTTCTTCATCTGAAGAACAAGAGGATAAATAATTATTTATTTCTTCTGAAAAATCTCCTGTTTCAATACTGGATGAAAAATTCCCTGAATAAGACCACTCCCTATTTTCATCAGTATTTCCAACTTCCAGATAAGGGTTGTTTGGGTATGTTGGAAAATGCCATTCAAGTCTATCTTCAATAATTCCATTTCCACCACTCGCAAAAAGATTCATCATTAATTTCCACGAACTTCCATCATAACAATATAACCTTAAACCAAAAGTTTCTCCCGAAGCTCCCGTAAAACTATAACCACTATATCTTGTTTGCAGTATTGAATCTTCAAAAGCATTTGAACAACTATATGAAGAAAAAGGTTTTGATGCTGTAACTGCAGTTCCATCATAATAGTATTTTCCATATAATTCTGAATCTGCACTTGCACCTGTTGGAATTGTCCAATTAAAATACATTAATGAACTAGATTCATAACTAATATTTAGATATGCTGCATTTGATAAACCCCTATCATAAATCCCATCATAAGCCTTAGTTGGATTAATCCATCCATTTGAATAATTTGTTGCGTTTGGGTCTTCTTGTTCAACAACAATATCTTTTGTATTTCCCTCAATATTGATATATGCACTTATTACTGAAGATTCTTTAGGTATGGAGATATAATAGGTATTGTTTTCATCTCCTGTAAATGTTATTTTTTTGGATGTTTGAGTATCATTATATTCATCAATTATGTTGTTTTTATTGGGGAATTTAATATCTTTATACCATATTCGAGTATTATTATTTAAAATTTCTAAAAAAGGATTTGTTATAATATTACCCCCATCATCATAACCAGTTAAATTCATTTCTGCCTTAGTAACATTAGCATATCTATAAATATCTAAATATCTTGTAATATTTTCATCTCCTGTAAATGTTAAATTTTCTGTTGAAAGAGAATTATTAAAAACTTTCAAAATTATTTTAGAGGAAGAAAAAGAGATTAGGGTTAAAACTAAGATTATTATTACAATACCGACAGCTATTTTTTTCTTATCCATCTAATTTATACCCCATTTTATGCCATCTAATGAAAAATTGTATAGATATAACAATAAAAGAGTAAATTCCCCCTAAAATTTCAATCCATCTAATAATTTGTATGTTTTCAAAAATTATAATATTTGCATTTAAGTTTAATATTAGGCTTAATACCACCAAAAATATTGTTGCAAGAGCATAAGAATAAGCTATTTGTAACATCCAATTCCAAATTTGTTTAGTTTTATCCATTCTTACTCCCTAACAATTTACCTCTATAAAAATACCAATATCCAACGGTTAATAATCCTAATACTATTGCTGTTCCTGTAACTACTATATCGGAATTAAATAATCTTGAGAAATCTATGAAGAAATTATTATAAAAATGCATAATAAATCCAACTATGAAAAATCCTGTTAATAATACTAAGAATGTTTTTACTGTCCAAAATGCAAATACAACCCCTAAACTATAATCTGAAGGGTCATAAGCTGTTAAATGCCATACATATGCAAATGCTCCAACAATAAAAGGGACTAAGAATAAAACTAAATATCCATATTCTTTAGAAGATAGTTTTATTCTTCTTGCTAAATACCATAAACCAATAATTGAAATAACCATTACTGCGAGAGATAACATTTCTTCTGCTCCTGGAATTAATGCAGATGAGAATAATAATGAATCTGTTGGAGAAAATTGTTGAGGTAAAACCCTTAATCCTGTTAAAGTGCCAACTTTTAGTAAATTCACTATGAAAAAAAGCCATCCAAATATAACTAATGAAAGCCATGTTATTTGTAAGTATGAAAATCTTTTGAAGATTGATAGGGAGGGTTTTTCTCCGAGATTTAGAAATCCTAGATTATCTCCATATTTATTATTCTTTTTTAATAATAAAAAGTAGATAAAACCTGAAATAGTTATAATCAAACCTGTTATGAAAATTGTTGTGAATAGGGTTATTTGATTTGATATTTCTGGATTTGATATTTCTTGATTTCCTAATGTTAAGGTGATAGAGAAGAATAGTGTGAAAAACACATAAAAAGCTATAATGGGGATTGTTTCAATCACTCTTTTATTAACCATGTTTTTTTAAAGTTTTTAATGTTATTAAATTTAACTATTTTAATTTTATTTCTTTGTTTTCTTGCCAAAGGTCTTTTTCTTTATAAGTTATTAATTCTCCATCATAAAAATCTGAATCTATTAAAATTAGTTTAATGTAATCTTCCCTATCTATTAATCCAAATTCTTCGTAATTAATCCTTAATTTTATTTTTGAATCTATTAATGATTTCTTTAGGTTATAACATTCATAATTTGGATATTCTTCTAATTTTATTTTTTCATCTTTTTCAAAAGTTATAAATTCTTCTCTTGAAAATTCTTTAAATTTTTCATCATATTTGTCTTTATTTCTTTCGTATTCTTCTTTTCTTATTTCTTTCCAATCTACTAATTTGTTTTCAACTTTATTGTTAGTTTTTACTCTTTTCCATTTTGTGAAATTAATCCAATCTCTTTGAGATTTCGGTTCTATGAAAATATATGAAAAGGAATTGTCTATGCAATATCTTATGTTTTTGAATCTTTCTGAATAGACTTCTATATTTATTTTTCCATCTTCTTCAGTTTTATTATATTTTATTGGTTTTGGTTTGAAAAGAGGAATATCTAATCTTTGATTTTTTGTTATGTTTAATTTAATGTCTGTTGTGTAAAAATCTAAATTTTGGGTTGTGAAATTATATTCTCCTTTAATAAGATTTACTAATTGGTATGTTTCGCTTGTTTGTATTTCTTCTTGTTGTCCATTCTTTATTAATACTTTAGATTTTATAAATTCGGAATTATGTTTTGTAGATATTGAAATATTTACGATTGATTCTTCTATGTTATTTTTTCTTGGAATTTCATAGTTATAATAGGCATAAATTCCTCCGACTAATAAAGAAGCTATAACTATAAACAAAATTAGTTTCTTCATTTTTCCTCTTTTTTATTTATGTCTGAAACTTGTTTTTGTTTGTCTATCATCTCTGCGATAAAATCGTCTGCAAGTGTTCTTGTTCTTACTCCTTTTTCTAATAATTCTTTTACTTCTTTGTCTTTTGTATTTTCAATATCTGATTTAACTCTTTCCATGTGTGCTTTTTTAACTCCTTGTTCTAATCCCCAACCTATACAGGTATCTCTTAGGCTTGTAGGTATATTTTCAGAGTCTATTGGGATTATAAACATAACATCCACATCCCCTGATAACTCGGATTTTCCTATTGTTATAATGTTTTCTTTTGGGGCGAATATTACTTCTGGTTCTAATTTTTCATTTTTTAATTTTAATTTCTTTGTATTTACATCTCTTGGTGCGAATACTATTGCCTTCCAACCATCTCTTTCTATTTGGTCGAGTAATATTCCCCTATATCTTTGATTTTTTGTTAGGTGGGGCATGAAGTTTATAACTTCTACATTGTCTTCTACCTTTTCATCTTCACTATATTTTGAATAAAGGATAAATATCACTAAGCCGATTGCAATTATAGCGATAGAGGCGATGAATAAAAGGGTTAGGTTCATACTACCGCCTCCTTATCTTCATCTTTCTTTTTTGGACTTGTTCTTATTTTTTTTGTTCTTGTTTCGTAGGGTGTTGATTCTGTTTCTATTACTTCTGTTTCAGGAGATTCATAACCTACTGCTTGATGTTTCATTAATTCTATTAATTCTTTTTTATCAATACTTCCTCCAAACCTTCCTACTGGTAAATTTGGGTAATTTGAATTAATAGTTATCCATACTTGGCTTTCTTCTTTTTCTTTTATTTTTTTTGATTTTGATAATTCTATTAAAAAGGCATAAATCATTTGTTCTTTTTCTGATATTGAAAATTGAGTTACTTGGGATTTGATGTTTCTAAATAATCCATCTTTAAATCTTTCTTTTAATGTTCCTTCTACATTTTTTTCTATTATTTTTTGTAAATCTTCTGGAGAATGGGGTTTAGGTTGTTCTTCTACTTTTTCTTTGAAAATTTCTTTGTAATATGATGCGACTATTAAACTTGCTCCTAATATAAAATTAATAATAATTAGAAAAACTATCTTTTCTCCCTGATAGCCTAAATAAAGTGTATATAAAATTGAAATGGTGAATATTATTGCTAATGTTGATTTTAATATTGTTTCTTTTTTCATGATAATTCTCCAGAAGATAATCCCATATATTTATTTGCCTTTGTTTTTTTGTATTGTTTAATTGCTATAAAACCTAAGATAGAGATTAATAATGTTCCAAAGAATAATCCTAATAAGAGTTGGATTGTTTCTTTAAGTTCTTGGTCTTCTTTTATATTTTCTTCTAAAATTTGTAATGTTTTATTTGAAGTTTCTTGAGATTTATTTAGGGTGGATGTTGCTAAGAATTTTGTTTCTTGGTCTTCTCTTTGGATGTCATTTAATTTGAGGCTTAGTCTTCTAATTGTTTCTTGTAATTCTATTATTGATTTTTTTGAAATATCTACATCTCCTAATGAGTTGTTATAATATCCGCTTGATTGAAAATAACCTAAAAATATTTCTTCACATTCTTCAAGATTGTTTTCACAGAATACTTTTATAAAATTTTTAATTAATTCTTCATCAATTTCAGTTATATTTTCAGAGTATGATAGTTTTTTGTAAGGTATGAATATCTCTATTGTCTGGTTTATTGTTTCAAAGTTTCCTTTTATTTGAATTTGTTTTTGATATGTTTGGTTTGTTTGGTTTGTTCTTATTATGTTTGGGTTTATTTTGAATCCTATGTTTTTGGATTGTCCTGCTGGAATATTTATGTTATTGTTATCAAATTCAAACCATTCTCCTGATAATTCTATGTTTTTTGCTGGTTTGTTTCCTATATTTTTAATTTTGAAAACATCTTCTAATTGTTGGTTGTGATTTATTTCATATTCTGTTTGTAAGAATGTTGTTTCTATTGTTGTTGGAGGATATTCTATGTTAATATTTGTTTGTATTTCTGCGTCATATTCTGTATTATGGACTAAGCCCTCATCATCCATTACATTTATTGAACATATTGGTGTGAATGGAGAAACCCAGATTGCCTCATATTTGAAATTTGTTGGGTTGTTGAAAGTTTTTGTGTATGAATCGCCTTTTGGAATTGTTGCAAAATTTGAATTTGAATCTATTTCTCTTAATATTATTTCATCTGTATCTTCATTAATCCATTTTACTGAATCTCCTTTAATGAGGTTTAGGTTGCATTTATCGATTCCATTGTAATAAGAGACAATTATTTCTTCTGTTTCGTTTGATGAGCCGATTGTTGTTTCATATTCTCCGATTATTGTTAGTTTGCCATCATAATTTGAATCTGTGGTTATTGTTGCGGTTATATTTGCTTGTTGCCCTTGTTCTAAGTCAAATTTTGGCATTGTGGCTATATCTTCTTTGATTGAAATATTGAAAATTGTGAATGAATGAGGGTTTTTTATTTGTAATTCTATTTGTTGGTTTTCTCCTGCTGTTTTTGTTATGTTTATTTCATTTGGGCTTGTTATTTGTAAACTTGAAACTAAGGGGATGAAGAGTAATAAGAATAATAAATTAATTTTTTTCATGATAATTCTCCTGATTTTTTATTAGTCCTTTTTCTTTTAATTTGTTTTCTAACTTTTCAATTTCTGCGAATATTTCTGTTTCTATTTCATCCATTTTGATTTAATTCCTCCTCTATAACTTCTCTTAATGCTTCTGAATATTTATGTCTTTGAATATTTAAGCAGTTTCTATCTATAATATTGTCTAAGTCTCTAATAATTATTTTTGATTGTGGAAGGTCATTTAATTTTTTTGTTAAGTCTATTGAGTTGGTTTTTAGTTTGATTAATTTTTCATCCATTTTTTCTAAGAATTTTGCTAATTTTATTTCTTTGTTATCGCAATAATTATCAATCCTTTTCATCAAATTTTTATCGCATGATAATGCTTTTGGTATTTTAATATTTCTTCTAAAAGTTAATTTTTCTCCCATCTTTTATAAGAAGTTATAATTTTTATAATTTATAAACCTTTCTACTTTTTAGTGGCAAGGTAAATCATCATAAATAATAGGAATATGAGAATTATTGCTAATCCATAGAACATTCCTTCGTCTTTAAACCACTCTATAAATCTAAATTCTTTAATGTTTGAAATAAATTTATTGAGAGTGGATGGTTGTTTTAGTTTTATTGTTGCAGATTCTTTTATTATTCTGTCTGATTCTGTTGCGGTAATTGTTAGGTTTATTTCTGTTGCATTGTCAAGAATCATAATATCATATTTATATTTTCCAGTATCTAATCTTGATAATGTTTTTGAATAGTCATTTGAGCCTTCAATTTCTATGGATATTACTTCTGGTTCGGTTAAATTTCCATCTGAATCATAAGTAAATATTAATATTTGGTTTAATTCATTTTCAAACCATGTTCCATAATCTAATTTCATTGAACTTAAATTTATTACTTCTCCATCTGAAATTATAACTCCTGAACCGGCTCCTCCATCATCTATGTTTGGAGTTGGCACAAAAACAGAGAAATCTACTGAGGTGTTGCTTTCATTTGCATAGGCTGTTGCATTACAGAAATATGTTACTGTATAATCTCCATTTGTTAGGGATTTTGTTAATGTGTGTGTTAGGTTGTCTGAACTATCCATTGAGAGGTTTGTGCCCCCTGCATTTAGGGAAAGTTTACATTGAGAAGTTATATCTGTCGTTATTGAAAAAAATGTTGGTTCTGCGTTTTCTTCTTCGTCTTGTGTTGGGTTATTTATTGTTATTGTTGGGGCAGGATTTATTGAATTATAATAATCTCCACTTGTTGTTTCTCCCATTATCATTATTGGAGTATAAAATTGATTTGAATCACTTAACAATCTAATCTCAGGCAATATATTTGTAGTCGATGTTGAAATAATATATTCCTCATTTCCAGTATAATTTTGATAATCTGTATAATTCCATTGGGCTCTACCCTTTATGTATAATTCTTTTATTTCATCTTCACTTAAACTTCTATTGAATATCATTACTTCGTCAATTGAGCCGTTGAAATCAAAATCAGTTAAATTTTGACCTCCGAACATGCTTAGAGTTAAACTACTAGAAACATTTTTTTCTTCTAGAAAAACCCCGTTAATATAAGAAGAGATATTACTATTGCTAGCAGAAAGGCAAAGATGGTTCCAAGAAAATTTTTGGATATCATGTGTGCCTGTATTTACCCAATAATCATTGTTATCATCCCCCTCAATCCATAATTCACTAGTTGGGTCATTTAGCCCAATATAACTTTTAAATTTGTTTCCGTCTCCCAAAAATGGCATTGCAGGATTCCCATAATTATCAGAAGGAGCATCTTTTGGATATACCCATAAACAGATAGTTCCATTATTTTTATCAATAGTTACAGAATTGTCCAAGTCAACATAATCATCATCACCATCAAACTCTCCCACCCTATGATAAGGATACCCAGTCAAAGTAGTATTTGCATCATTAACAGAAGTTCCATTATTCCTTCCCATTGCATCTATTACCTGCCCACTTGTTCCATCCCAATAATCCTCATCAAAATGATAATATGAAACTAAGCCATTTCCAAATTCACTTTCAATACTTACATTATCAACAACAGTCCCATCATTACTTCCTTTTTTATCTGTATAATCCTTATCAAATCCCCACCAACTCACTAAATCATCATTATCATAATAATCAATATCTCTTCCTAGACTATAAATCTTGGATATCTCTGATTCACTTAATGAAGAATTAAAGACCATTAATTCATCTAAAAATCCCTCTAAAGAGTAACCAGTAGAAACCTGTCCTAACCGATTTAGAGTAATATTAGAACTATCAACTCCAAAAGCACCATAATCCACCCCATTTATACTTAAATTCACCTCACTTCCATCCGAAGTAAATGTATAAAAATTCCATTTATTATAAATTTCAGAATATTCTATGCTATAGCTGATCTCTGCCTTACTCCTAAAATAAACCGCGTCATTATTAGTACTAAAATAAATTCCCCCATCGCCATATGATCCTGTAAAAAATTGAGGTGTCCCATCATTATCTAATTGTGAATTATACCAAAAACCAATAGACCAAGACTCTCCACTTACAAAATTTATATCTGAAACCTCGATATAATCCCCATCCCCATCAAACTCAGCCCAATGCTCCCCAACATCATAATTCTTATAACCTAAATCCTCTCTCCATTCTCCTAATCTTACTGAAACATTTGTATCTAAATTTGTTTCAACATCATTCAAACTTAAATTAATCCTATCATATCCACTTGTAATATTTTGTTGTTTTAATGTTTGAGTTCCACTTGATTTAAACCTTGCAGATTGATTATTATATATAGCACTTATTTGAGTTGAATTCAATGCAGTATCAAATATCATTACTTCATCAATTGAGCCGTTGAAATGGTTTGAATTGGAATTTTGCCATCTACCTATATAACCTGTGCCACTTGGAGAAAACTCAGTTTTGCTGTCAGTTTCATCTAAAATGCCGTTGAAATATAAACTAATATTTGTTGAATTCCATGTCACCAAAACGTGTTGCCACTGATTATTAGTTATATCTACGGCAGAAGTATATGTAGGCATATATAGATGAAAATCATCTGAGGAAGTTAGAAACATAGAGGGATTATGGGTGTCAGCTCCATCTTGAGAAAATAGATACTCATTAGTATCTCTTGGTTTAGGTTTAAACCACATTGAAATTGCGCCTGTTTCATTATTTATAGAACTCCCTAGATTATCTACCTCAACATAATCACCATCACCATCCAAATGTAAAGCATCGCCATAAATCGCACCAGTATTATTAACAGTAGCATTTCCATTTGCTGTTCCATCATTCTCATTAGAACTAAAATCATAAGCAGTAAACCCTTCTGTATTTTCTTGGTCTGCATCAAAACTCCAATATCCCTGTAATCCCTCAATATCATAACTATACGCAGCATCATCTTGAAAAGTACCATTATTGGATCCCTTAGAATCTGTTGCATTCAGATGACTTGTATTGTCAAACAACCACTGACTCACAAGATTAGAAGAATTCCTTTGCGTTGTCGCTTTCCTCCCATCATTATAAAGTGTAGAAAT
>CAYOTW010000033.1:0-9470 GCA_964407005.1 Candidatus Woesearchaeota archaeon
TACTTTTTCTACTTAGGGGTAATTTCTTTTTTGTAAAAAGAAAGAATCCAAAGAACACTATAAATCTCTCAAAACTTCTTTTAAAGAAGAAAAATCATAAATAATAAAATCAGGTTTAGCCTGAACAACGTCCTTTCTAGAATCCCACGCACACCTTCCTGAAACAATTAAACTATAACATCCAGCCTTTCGAGCAACCTCAATATCTGCAACCCTATCTCCTATATAAATCACATCTCTCCCAGAAATCTGTCTTCTCTCTAAATATTCCGAGATAAACTCTCCTTTATCATCAAAATCCTCAGCACCATAAACCTCTGAAAAATAATTCTTTAATCTAAGTCTTTTTATAACTGGAAAAATAAATTCCTTTAAAGAATTTGAAACAACAATTTTCTGACAATCTAAATCCTTTATCTTTGAAACATTGTAACACCGCTTAACAGACTTCAAATGTTTCATAACCCTCTTTTGAACTTTCCGCCTAACAATAGCCCTTTCTAAAAATCCAAGACCAAACTTCCTCAAGGTTTTCCTCAAATTCAGACCTTTCTTAATAACCCCATCCAAATCTTTTCTCTTAATGCCAAAAGACTTAACAGATCCATAAATCTCCTCATAATAAACCTTTTTTGTATCTGCAATAGTCCCATCAAAATCAAAAATCAAAAGTTTCATTTTACTCCCTCTTCATCCTTTTCAAAATACTTTTCAATTTATCCTGATTCGCAGAATTATCCTGAATATCCTCAACAGAATAATAATTCTTCTTATTAACCTCTCCCTTATCTGAAATTTTTAACACCCTCATTAATTTACTCTTAACCCCTTCAGAAACTAATAACTCTCCTTGCTTTAATATAGATAATTTCTTTGCATATGAAATAGTATTCCCAATTCCAGTATACTTCAATTTACCCTCGCCCTTGGAAGCAATTAAATCTCCTGAATTTATTCCAATATTAAAATTAATTTTATCTGAAAACTTTTTATTATATTCTTTTAATTTTTTCAAAATCCCATGCCCTGTTTTAACTGCTAAAATCTCATTCTTAAATGTTTTAGTAATCAAAGGAGAAAATACAATAAAAATATAATCTTCCTTCCAATCTACCAATCCCTTATGTTCCTTAGCATAAGAAATTATCCTAACTAATTCACTTTTCGCATTATCTTTCAATGAAGCATAATTCTTAACATTAATCGCAACAACCGAAGACATTTGTTTCTGCCCCTTCAATACAAGACTTGACTCAGCCTCACTTACCCCTTTTTTCATAGAACTTTCTTTATAATCAATACTCTGCGACTCAGGAGATTTTTTAGTTCTTTGTAAACTATCATTAAAATTTCCCTCAGTTGTTTTAATATGTTTTTTCAGCTTTGCTGAACCCTTGTATTTAAAAAATAAAAAAACACCTCCTGCTGCCAAAAGAAAAATAATCAAAACCCAAACAAAACCATATCCTCCTACAAAAGTGCTATCCAAATCCTTAACATTAACAGCATTCCCAGTTAATAAAATATCTTTTTCAACACTCTGCTCTCCATCAGAAATAACAACGCCATACTCTCCATTCGGAGCCTCAAGATTAAACCTTCTTTCCTCCCCTAATTGCATATTTAAATCCAATCTGTGAATATTATCTCCTATCTTAACCTCAATAACCCTATCAAAAACAGAATTCCCAATGTTCTTAATTACTAAAATAGAATCAATAAAGTCGTATTTTACTTTTTGAACTTCTTCAATTTCAAATTCAACATACTCCTCAACCCCCTCTCCAAAAGCAGAAACACCCCAAACGCCTGCACTTTCATTACTCTTAAAATCTATTGTAGCAAACCCTCCAGATTTTACATTTCTTGAAATTTCTTCCCCCATAGGCCCCTTAATATCCAAAACAACAGAGCCATTCATTTTCTTTCCAGATTGATCAAAAATATCTGCACCAACAGTCAGATTATCCCCTGGAATAATTTCTCTTTCAGAAAGAGATAATTGAATCAAAGAAGCCACCTGATTAATTTTAAAATTAACAGAAGTATTTCCTGAATTTAAAATCCCGTTGTCATTTTTATCATAAATAAACAAATTCAAATTATAAGAACCTGCCTCAGAAGTTTCAGGCATTGTAAATGTATGTTCTAACTTTCCTTCTTCAATAGCCTTTGCAAAATCAATTACTCCTGATGCCTCGACAAATCCATTCAATAAATCCCCATTTGCTTTTGTAACTTCAATAATCAAACTAATTGACTCGCCAGCATCATAATATTGTTTATTAAAATTAGCATCTATATTTACTGAATCAGAAATCTGAAAATCATCACTCAATGCTTCTTCTCCCCCAATTGTCGCTTGAAGATAACAATCCCCTGTTAAATTTCCAATATAGTCTTTTGTCAAAGGAAGGTATGTAGATATTCTCTGCTCCTCTCCTGCTGTAAAACTTGGCTCAGCCGGAATCTTATAAACTGCTAATTCTTTTGAACCACAAATTAAATTAATATTAAAATTTCCATAAACACTAGAAGGCGTTGCAACAACATCAATATAAACCCTATCTCCTAAACTATAAAAACCCTCCACATCAGAAATCTCAACCTTTGCACTTGCAAAACTAAGAAAAACCAAAATAAAAATCATTAAAATGCCCACCACTCTTTTCATGCATTTTCCACGATAAAGTAGTATTTAAATATTATTGTCAAGAATCATAATTTATTTTTCACCATAAAACTTCAATCTATCATTTTCATAAATCAATTCAAGAGAATCCCAGTAACTATCCTTCCGCTTTTCAATAGAAACGTCGTGATAGGCAATAACACTATTCCAAACATCCCTTGAAATTGTTTCAGGCCTGCATCCATCCATAATATTCTTTGCAACCCTTCTACACTTCTGATAAACACTCTCCTCATACCCATTCCTTAAACTTGAATCATTTGCTTCTTTCCACATATCACTTCCCCCATTCAAAGTACATGAAAAAGCATTCCTGGTAAAAAGATTATCCTCTAGATTATCTGGATAACCATCATTTTCAATCCTATTCAAAATACACTTAACAATCAACTGTTTATTCCCCTTGGGCTGATTCGCAGCCTCTGCATACAAAATCCTTGCAACATTTTCATAATCTTCTCCCCCATAAATACTCTCTCCATTACTAAGTTCATCCTCTTTATCAACCCTAGAAACACTCTCAGAAATAGATTTATTTGCAATAGCTTCAAGATTACTACCAGAATTATCGCACTCTTCAATTTTACTCTCCAAATAATCCCTCTCCCTCACATTAAATTCCCATTCTTTTCCTTCAACAATCCTCTGATTGCCATCCTGTCTAAAATAATCACTAACTACTTTTTTCGCACCAGTAGCATAACCACTAAGAAAAACAAGCCCCATAACAGCACTAATTCCTAACGACCTTAATACGTTCATCTCTCTTACCATAAAAATACATAGAAAATCAATTTAAAAACCTTTCTATTTGTTACTATTTATTAGATACAACATTATTACTAATAACAAAAATACCTTTCTCATTAATATCCATCCCAACTGGATTACGATAATGAGAAGTCCTTCTCATCTTAGAAATTTTTAAAGCTCTATCTGAAACTCCTGAAATCCCAATACCATACAAGATCACAATAGAATCGCATAAAAATTTAATAATATCTGTTTCAGGCCAAACTGGTTCAGGCTCATTCCAATCCACACTTGGAGCAGACTCGTCTGACAAAACACAAGTTACCCTCAATCGCTTCATCAAAGAAACTAAATCAAAAATAGCCTCCCTAACCTTTCCTTTATCCTCTAAATTTAAAGACAACACAGAAATAGGATCAAAACAAATTCTTTTCACACCAAAACGAGAAATCATCTTAGTTAATTCAGACTTTAACTCTGATACACTAGTTCTTGGAGAAAATTTCAAAAAATGAACCTTGCCATTTTGATTCAGTTTAGAAAAATCCCACCCAAAACCTCTTGCATCATTTAATGTTTCAACAATGTCTGGCTCAAAAGAACAATACAAACCAGGCTCATTAAATTTTGTAACTCCATTCCATAAAAAATTAAGCATAAAAGTAGTCTTCCCAGATCCAGGACCGCCAATTAGAACATTAGTAGAATTTCTAACAAAACCCCCCTGACAAATCTTATCAAAACCAATTATTCCTGTTGAACAACGATCCACCCCTTCCATATAAAATTACAGTATCTAGATTATTTAAATCTTATGAGAAGTATAAAATAAAACAACAAGAAAGGGAATTTGTAGTATAAAATACAACAGCACTTCTTTTTATAATTATTTTATATCTGTTTAATATGGAAACAAAAAAATACCAAATCTCAAATGAAAACAATCTTTGCATAAGTTGTTATCATGCTATAACTAATCCCGTCTGTGAAAGGTGTTATCTCAGGCAAATTGAGAAATGGTTAGACCAGATAGGATTAAAACAAAACAAAAAACAAAAAATCTTACAAAATCTTCACACAAAACTCTCTAATGAAACAACTAATGAAGAAAAATGCATCTTATGTGGTGATGAGGCAATTACAACGTGTTCTTATTGTTTTTTTCTAAAAGCAGCAAAAGGCATGAAAAAAGCAGGAATGAGTGGAGAATTCATCCAAAGTTTTCTAGCTATTTTTAATTATCATCAAGACGAATACCCCCTTTAGTGTAATTGTAAAATAATAACATTTATAAAAGGTTGTAACTTGATAGTAATTAAGTTATAAAAAAGCATTTATATAAAATAAATGCTTTATAAAATAATCCAAATCATGAAAACACCTCAAATAGCCATAATTGAAGATGAGCCAGGAATGACCAAATTAACCAGGGACATAATTAGTAAACAAACACCCTACAGGGTAAAAACATTTAATTCTTACGAAGAATTTAATGATTCTTCTGTAGATGCAGATGCTTTTTTAATAGACATATTTTTAGACAAATACTATCAAAACAACTTTCATTCAAATAAAAAAGAATTAATCTCGAGTAGAAATGGGCTAGAAATTGCAACACAAATTAGAAGCGTTTACAAAGACAAGCCAATAGCAATAATGACCTCCTGGGATAATGAAGAATCAGAAGAGACTAAAATGAAAGCATTTGAAGAGAAATTAATAGATGCCTGGATAACCAAAACAGACAACCTAGCCCCATTAAATACTCAAATTCCTGAAGTCTTAGAAAGATTTAGGGAAAAAGGCAAATTATACTGCCCAGCCACAATAGGTATTTATGGAATTGGAAGAATGGGCACAGAGTTAATAAAAAATTTACAAAGAAGAAATTGGACCAAAAAAATTAAAGCACACTCTCCTTCAAGAAGAGGAGATTATTCTGATTTAGAAAACCTTACTACAATTAGAAATCCTGAAAAAGTCCATTATGCTGAAAAAGTTGAAGACTTATTAGATACTGATTTTTTAGTTTTATCAACAGGACCCCGGGGTATAAATTATAAAAATAAAAGAAATAGTGATGAGATGATAACTGCACTTTTACAAGGGGTTGTCCAAAAATTAGAAGATGATTTTTATAGAAAACAAGGGAAAAACTTTTTTAGATGGTTAGCTGAAGAAGAATATCCCGGGACACTAGTGATAGAATCAAATTTGCAAGGACCATTAATTCAATGGGCCATTTCACAAGGAATAGACCCCAGAAAAATTACAGGATTTACTTCAGATACAAGAAGAGCCCAATATATATTAAAACAACAAATTTCCCAAAAATCTTCTGAACAAGATTTACCCTCTGAAAATATTCTTATAAATGTATATGGTGCACACGGTGGAGGAGAAGTAACAGAATATGAAAAAGCAAGAGTTTTGTCCCAACACCAACAACTTGGTAGAGCCGTACCTATCAGGGAATTTTTACCAGAAATAAAAGACCCCCTATTTAGAAAAAAATTACAACAAGAACAAATATCTATGGGAAGGAAAATAATGTTATCATCTGAACACGAAAGAACATCTTACACAGATACACCTATTGCAATAGAAGAAGGGCTAGATTCCTTAGTTCATTTAAAATCTCCTGAATTTCCTGCATATCTTTCTTCTCCAAAACATTTCAATGGCACCCCTCTACAAATCCCTATTAACCTAAACATAGACAATTTTACACTATCTAGTAATTTTTCTCCCAATTTCTTATCCTGTGAAAACCAACAAAGATTAGACCAAGTTATACTAGAAGAAGAAAGAAGATACAAACTATTACAAAGGCTCATTGAGGGAGAAAGTAGCCCATGGAAAGAATTATTTAAATTATGGAGACCGCCTGCATAAAATGGAAGAACAAGTAAGGCAAACACTCTCATCTATAGGCCTAAATAAAAATGAAATAAAGGTCTACTTAGACCTAAATAAAAAAAACAATTCATCAGCATTAGACATTTCAAAAAGAACAAAAATCCATCGTTCAAATACTTATGATGCCTTAAGAAATTTAATGTCAAAAGGGTTTGTTAAACAAACTAAAAAAGACAATAAAATGATTTTTTCGGCAATAGATCCAGAAAAACTTAAAGATTATATAAAACAAAAACAAAAAGACCTTGAAGATGTGATCCCAAAGATTAAACAACTTGCTCAGGAAAAAACCAAAACAGAAGATATAAGTATCTCGCGAGGAGTTTTTTCACTTAGAGATGCCTTAAATGAACTTTTGGAATATAAAGAAAATATCCTTGTCTACGGAGCACCAAAAGAAGCCTCAGAAATCTTCGGAGAAGGATTTATACAAGATTACCATAAAAGAAGGGCAAAAAAGAAAATACACATGTGCCATATTTATAATCAAAATGCAGAAGAAAGAATCAAAGAATTAAACAAAATCCCATATACAGAAGCAAGACATCTTGCAAAAAAATACGATTCAATTGTTTCAACAGTAATTTCTGGAGATATTGTTTTCTTTTTTATTTTTAGTGAACCTATTTCAGTAATAAGAATTCAAAACAGTTCAATAGCAGAATCATATAAAAAATATTTTAAAATTCTCTGGAAGATTGCTAAAAAGAATTAAAATAATTTTAAATTAGAATCTTAAAAATTATGCAGGCCATATAAAAATCCAATTAAAAAAAATTCAAAATGTTTCGCCTAATTTTATAATAAAACAAAAAGCCCAGTCAACTAAGAACTCCCACAATAAATCACCCAAGCAACGCCCTTAATCAAAAGTTGTACAAAACCAAACAGCTTTGCTTTTTATATTTCTAAAATTTGAATAAATCATGGTTCAAAAATTATCACAACAAGAATTATGCATTATCTGTTTAGATCCAATAACCAACCCTATTTGCGAGGAATGCCACATAAATGAAATTGAAACATGGCTAATTGATTTAAATTTAACTAAAGAGATGATAAGGAAAACAAAAAAAGAGATAAGAAAAATAAAAACAAAAAAAGAATATCTTAATGAATCATACTGTGTTATCTGTCAAAAACAAAGAATCTCTACCTGTTCATACTGCTTTTTTTTAAGAGTGGCAAAAAAACTAAAAAAACTAAACTTTCCCTATCAATACATAGAAGACTTTCTTGAAATCTTTAACTACCGCCATGGACACTCAGATTATTATATTTAAATTAAGACTTCATAACCTTCATTAGCTCTTTCCCAAACACTCTCTGGAAACTTTCTAAACAAAGTCCTAAAAACCTCATCTGAATCCCGCGAGCCATCATCCTTAAACCCGTCGTCTTCAACACAAATTTTTAGTTTCATTTCACCTCCTGTATATACAACATAAAAACTCTTTAAATATAAATCTCGGATTAAAAATATATTTCACATCACAATTTGATTTATATACCAAGTAACTAAAAAGTTAAATCATTAAATTAATAAGTAGTACTGGCAAAACTCCAATCAAAATTGAAGTCTTAAATGAATTTATAAACTTTAAATTTTTATAATTAATATGGCAGAAAAATACCTTGTGCTATCTATTGGTGATGAAAAATCAAAACATATAGCAGAAATTTTAGGAAACAAAACAGCTAAAAAAATAATTGAAATACTTTCTGAAAAAGAGCTTTCTGTTACTGATCTTTCAAAAAAATTAAATCTACCCATTAACACAATAGATTACAATGTTAAAAAATTACTAAAAGCAGGACTAATCGAAAAAACCAAAAATTATTTCTGGAGTGTAAAAGGCAAAAAAATTCCCACATATAAAGTTTCAAATAAAAAAATTCTAATATCTCCAAAAAAATCATTTTTAGAAAAAACAAAACTTTTAATTTTGCCTGCAATTATCACGTTTATAACAGCTTTGATAATTCGATATCAAACACTTCCTAAACCTAGAATTTTACAAAGTAAAGACATGGCGATTCAAGAAACAGTTACAAAAGCTGTAGAAGCCCCTCCAGTCTCTGCTTACATATTACAATTTCCCGCATGGATGTGGTTTTTAGCAGGTGCATGGCTCGCAATAATAATCTTTTTTATCATAACACTCAAAAAGGAGGTAAAATGAAACAAGCAACAAAAATAACCGCAATAATCTCTGGAACAGTCTTAATAATTGTACTAATTGCATACTCTTTTTTGATGCAGTTAGCCCCGACAAATACAATCAACACACAAGGTTTAGCTACAATCTCTGTAATGCCCGACCTAGTAACAATCAACTACAATATAGAAACTAGAGCAGACACAGCTTCAGAAGCAACACAGAAAAATGCTGAAATCTTGCAAAACCTTGAAGACAATCTTGAAAAAGAAGGATTTAAACAAGATAAAATAACTACTTCAAACTTTAATGTTAGAGAAGAGTATGAATGGAATTCTGGAAACAGAAAATTCAAGGGTTTTATTGCATCACATCAATTAAAGTTAGAAATTCCCATATCCGAATCATCTAATGAAAAAATTGGTGACGCTGTTGATGCAGGTTCTGAAGCAGAAGCTCTAATTAGCTACATAAACTTTGAACTAACACCTGAAAAACAAGAAGAACATAAGGCTGAAGCTATTAAACAAGCAACACAAGACGCCAGAGTAAAAGCTGAATCTATTGCTGAAGGTTTAGGCGCAAAACTAGGAAATATCGTCTCTGTTCACTCGTCTGACTTCAACTATCATCCATGGATTGCATATGAATCTGTCTCAGGAGATTCTGTAAAATCAGAAACAATAGGAACAGAAATCCAACCTGGAGAAAAAGACATCACAGCAAGAATTACAGCAACATACAAAATCGCCTAATTTTTTTATTTTTATTTTTATTTTATTCTAAGAAGATTTAAATTTAATCTTTCTTAATTCATCAATAATCCAAACCATTCCTTCTGTATCTAAACAACAATATTTTAAGAGATTTTTTCTTATATCTTCTTTTCCGTCAATCTCTTTTTTTACATGGCTGTAAAAATATAATGCACTTGCATCTGCACCATT
>CAYOTW010000034.1:0-9169 GCA_964407005.1 Candidatus Woesearchaeota archaeon
GATTGACCGGTCAAATTGGATGAGATTCAGCGGTCATTTTGCGTGAGATCGGCCATTCTTTCATTTCCCCGCACATGGTTCTTATTTCGCGCCGGTATCTTCAACAAGATATTTTGCCCAACGTCTCGCGGCATAACCGCTGTGGCAACTGTAATACGGAGCTTTACCGTTGACATAGCGATTTGCCGCTGTTGTGCGCCTGTTGCCAACCAGTTCCCATCTTCACCGCCCGATTTGACGAAATGTATAGTCAGAGATTTGGTAGTTGCCTTAATGAAACCTTATTGTATTGGAGGCCCGTTTGCAATTTCCTTCAACTTCTCCTTCTGACTGTGATAAGTAAATGTTGCTGTTACCGCGTAGATAAAGGATGACAAGAAGAAGAGACTCAGCCATGAAATCTGCTGATTTGCTATTGCAAGTGCAAAAAGGAGATTTACACCAAATATAAATAGAAGCAGAATTGCGGCAATACGGCTTTTCAGGAACACACCCACACATAGCCCTACATAAGTTGCAGACGCCACCAAGGAAGAAGGAGTAATACTTCCAGTCGAGAAGAAAATGTAAAGCGGGTGTCCAACGGAGATTACAAGCGCAAGGATAAATGCAATGTGAATGTTGGTTTTTGCATTCTCAAGCTCCTCCCTTTCTTGTACTACTGTTTTTATTGGTCCAGACAGATGAATTCCCCGTTTGTTTGCCTCAACTTCGAGCTGTGCCAGGTAACTTGGATGTCGTCTCTCGGCTGTTTGAATTGAGGCTTTTGTACGAAGCTCTTCATCGGTCATGGCTTCGACTTCGTTATGATCCTTTTCATCTTCATCCTCTGCTTTCTTCAAGAGGTAGCGGAAGAGCATGAATAGAGAAGCAATCACAGCCACAATGATTCCTAGAAAAACTAGTGTCTCGTTCTGCATCTTTTAGACCTCCTCCCAGTCTAATCTTTGTACCACCAGTAAACATCTACCTTCAAGCTCGGCATAGACTCTTTTCCGCTCCGTTTTGGGAGCTGATTGGCAATTGCCAACGATTCCGCCAACGGGTGCTGTTTTGCGACTATAATACCGCCGCAGGCGCTACCTTACAAAAGTTCACAAAATAGCATCCCTTGGCGTGTTGTTTTTTGTTTCTCCGGCAAACACTGTTTTAAAATCACAGTCAATAATTTGACGGGGGAAAACTTTATGATTTTTCTTCTTTTGTTCAACATCATTAAGATTTATTAAACCCCAATCAAAAGGGCAACTCCGTATATACAAATTTTATTTCCCCAGAATATCTATAATATTTCCCTAAATGATTTTTGGTGGTTTTTAGTAAATCTTTGTCTTTATTCATATCTACAACCGCTTCTTCTGCTATACCATAAATTTCTAAAAGTAAAATATTGTCTTTTTTAACAAAGTCAGCTACACATATATTTTCATTTGGAATATATTGCGAATGTTCAAGAAAATTGTGTATCCTCCATGAAATTGCTTCGTCAAATTCTTTTTTGAAAAAATACCGCCTTTTGTCGTTGAAAATGTCAACGTAAAAATCATCAATGATACTATCAAAAAAACTGTTGTTCCAATCTGCCAATTTGTTGTAGTCGTTTAAGACGGTGCTAAAACAGTCGTAAGTATAGAAATTAACTCTGAAATAATCATCTCCTTTATTAACAATAAATCTGTTTAAATATTTTATTTCAGATATTTCGTTTGCATCTATGTCATTAACATTAAATAACAATTCAAGAAAGTCAGTTTCAGCAATTGAGATTAAGTTGAAATTATATACACAATCATCACTACGCCTTTTCTCTAATGAATTCAACTCATATGAATATGCTTTTATTAGCGTTGATATTGAATCAAAAATTGGTTTGTCATTTTGAACCTTTCCAGATGACTTATCCATTTCTTGGAATGCAAATACTTGATTGTTTAATTTGAAAATGTTTTCGTAAAAAGACTCAGACTTAATTTTATTATTTAGATCGTTTGCCCACGTTTTTTCAGAGGTAAGCTCTTTTAGTACCTTATTATTCGACCACAAAAGAGAAGGTTGGAAATTGATATTAGGATCATTAAAATTGTACTTTTTTGTTAAAAAAGCCCAAAGGTTTTTCTCACTTTTCTTACAGCTTATTATTAACACATTATAAACTATGGTGTTCTTTACTTCTGTAGCTTTATATGCAATTAGATCAATCTCTCTTACTTGTTCAGTTACATCGTCTAAGTAATATCTGTTGTTTATAACAGTCCATTTGCTATCTTGAAGTAATTTAGACACTTTATATTCTAGAGCAAATCCGGTTACCTTTATATTGTCTTTATACTTTTCTTTACCTACAATCGCCATACAAATCCCCTATAACACTGTCTTTATCAAAAAATTGGAATCCTTCAAAATTATTTCCCCCGTTTCTTAAAAAGAATTGCCGGAGAAATTGAAAACAACGGGCTGGCGCATGGCGAAGTTTTCTGGAGCGAAGCGAAAGAAAACTTGGGGGAAGCGAAGCGGACCCTCCATGTGCCTGTTGTGCGATAGTAAACCGGGCCAGCTACCATATTATTCCTTTTTCCGCCGCCGCTCTTCTGCTTTTTGTCTTTGCAGCGCCCCGCCTTTTTGCGCCGGAACGGAGGACGAGTGAAGGCGCTTTCTATTCTTTTTTTGTGTTGACTTTTTGTACAATTTCTTCACTAATGTCTATCATTTTTGTAAGGTTCGCCGAAACTAAAACCAATGCGATTATTGCCATAATCCAAGACAGAGCAGTCACGGAAAAGCAAATTATTGTTGCTGGAACGGACTTAAAATATCCTAGCGTCAATTGTAATAGAGCATTAATGAAAGCGACAATAATCGTCCAAAAAATCAGCCGCTTGAAGTTCTTAAGTGGGCCATATACCCTTTCCTTCTTCATCCCTTCTCGTATTCTCGCCAGAATGTCTTTCTGGTATTCCTTATTATCGTAGACCTCTCTTTTCATTGTTTGTACGATGAACGTCTTCATTGTGAACAAAAATGTGCCAAGTGTCAAACTCGAAGTAAATATTGCAGCTTTGAAATCTTGGTAGTATTGAACGATATCTGGCAATGCTGAGTTTGGCATATTTTTGTCCTCTTAAGGTTTTCTGCCAAATGTGGCGGTTTTCTCCGTAATTATATCCAGCAAGCGTGCCATGGCCCTTGATTGTGAATACTCGAGCCACACTCCTTCCGGCAGTTCTTCAACAAATTCATCATAAGTGTAGGTGTGGTAATAATCCTTCACCTGCCCCACAAATTCCTGAAGGTCTTCACCATTGAATCCACGTCCAATCAATTTGATTTTTTCGTAGTGTTTGTTCTTAAATGCATGTAGAACTGCAGTTTTTACCTTATTGAAGCCACCTTTGTTGTCAAACCGCAAGCTGACCTTAGAGCCGGCAACCATTGGGCTAAGGGGGGTAAGAAGAGTGCTTGGAAGCAATGCTTCTGTTGCCGTGATTTCGCATCGGTTTAGCTTCTCGTATTTCTTCATAAGGTCTGCTAAATCATCGGGTGTAACTAAAATTTGTATATCCAAGGAACCATCAAATGTATTCTGCAGTTTCTTCTGTATTTTTCTTTTAGACTTATCTTCATCACCCTTCGGTTTCTTCTGATATTCGGCGTCAACAGCTTCCTTCAGGCGTTCCTTGACGATCTTGTCATGGCTTCGCCTAAAAATCCTCTTCAAAGCATTGAGAGAAGGAGAACCATAATTTCTGTAGTAGACGCCTTTTTGGGTGTTGGGATTTATGGCAAAGAGCGTTGGTTCAAGCCCAGTTGTATTATCCGCCAATTCGCTTCTTGTAATAATCAGCTTGCCTTTGTCATCTCGTCGTGATTCTATGGATTTCTTATGACCTTTTAGGGTGATTGCTGAGCCGATTATGTAATTCTGCGATTCATCCAAGAAAAGCACGTGTGTGGCAGCTCCGTTTTCAATTTCCTTATCGCATTCTAATTTTAATGCTTTTATAAGCTCACCGAATTTAACTTTAGGATTGAATGTGATTTGAAAACCTAACGCGCATACTTTCTTCTGCAAAATTGCCATGAAGGCCTCCGAAAAAACATTAAAAAATCAGTCTAATTTCACTTGGGGCAAATTCTCAACAATCTTCATTGTCTTTAAACTCACATTTATAATGCTCAGCAACAAGTCGAGAATGTACCGGGGGTTTCCAACTTCTTCTGCCCAATCGTTCGGGTCATTGACTATGCCGCTTTCCTTGTGCGTTGTTATCTGGTAGCGCTCCATAATCCATTCGATTGCGCTTTTCCCATTAACGACGTACTCGTATGCCTTTTCGGGAATGTGTTCGATTGAAATCTTGCTGTTGTAGATGATAGTGGCCTTTTGACCCTTCTTCGGGAACCTCATCTTATCAACCTTGAAATAACCGCTACTTTCACCCCGGATTTTGACACCTTCATAAGTTGGCACCGATTCATAGTTGATGTGCAATTCCGCAAGTTCCCGCCCGGCTTTGTTGAATTTCCAGAAATCGCGAGGTTCATCCACCAATGGCAGCCTTGCCACAGATTTCTTGAGGTCAATACTATAATTGCTTCGATATTGTGGACTATGCAAGAGACCATATACATAGAAGAAGACATCCTCGTTGAGGACGCGATTACCATATGCCCTTTGGATCATTTTCAGAAGAGCATTGGAGATCGCACTGCGTTTGACAACTTGGGCTTCGGTTTTAGAATCAAACAGGGATGGATTCTGTATTTCCCTTTGCTCGAAATAGTACATAGGGAAGTACTGTGCATTAGAAAGGCACTGCCTATCAGGTACTCTATTAACCATAATGCATGAGAAGTCTTTGTTCGCACCAATGCCTGAGGCAACAATTGCCATGTTCTCTACATTTTCCGGGAAGATAGCCGCGCCCTTTCCTGGGCGTTCAATGAGTTCAGGTGAATAGGCAATGTTCATCTTGCAGAATGGGCGATAGATTGCATGCCGCAACGAGTCGCTGCGAAAGGTAAGCTTACGACCTTCCATAAACTGCTTTTTAAGGTTCACAGTCCAACTGATTTGTGTAGGTGTCAGGCCTGCGACATTACTTACGTCGGCTGCACTGGAGATGGATATCTTCCCGCCAATCCTTTTTAGGGTGCGGTTGAAGTCGCTCGCCATTCTGCTCAGGTTCTCTCGCAGAGATTCCTTCGAAGAGCCGTAGACCCATGCATCCCTGCCAGTGGCTATACCTGGGGAATAAACCGTGAAGAAGGGTATACCATCCTCTTTTTCTTTCCGGGTGCCAAGTGGATAGAAGGTGCCGAAATGGGTATTTCGTTGATTGACCCAGTCGCCATGTTCGTTGGGCTGGACCTTTGTCCAAGATATTGACGTATTGGCTACACTACCATAATTGCGAATTATCTGCAACTTCTCGTCACGAGATAGATAGTCGCCTATGTCATAATGGTAGATCTCAGCCCGTTTGGGCATGTCTTCACAATTCTTTACCAATAGTGTAATCGCAATCGGGGTGCGCGAACCCGAGCCGAATATTTTCCCCCCCTCCTTCCTTGATTGCTCACCACTTGTGCGTTGGTTGCCCCTCAAGTTGAAAATAAAAATCTTCGAAAATTCCTTCTCAATGCATTTTCGGAATCCATCTTGTGCATTGCCTTCGAGCCATGCCGCATTCGATACAAAACAGACTATCCCACCGGTTACCTTGCCGAGCCTATCCGAACTCCATCGAAATGCCTTTATATAGGCATCATAAAGAGAGTTCTGCAACGTAGCCTTTGATTCCGATGCGTAGGCCTCTGCAATACGGGTCTCTAACCTTGGGTATCTTTGATTCTGCGCATTGTCATTTTCGGATCTTTGACCAACAGAATAGGGCGGGTTGCCGAAAATTATCCTCAACGGTGCTTTCTTTTGCCTGAGCACGCGCTTGGAATTCTGTGGAAAAATCTCTGACAAGAAGTTTTCGCTCTCATCTGTTTCACCGAGCTGGAATGTATCGGTCAAGCATATCCCATCAAAAGAAGAATACTCGTCCTTGCCAAGCGCATCGTGGAAAGCGTTTTCGATATTTACGGCGGCAATGTAGTAAGCAAGAAGGACTATTTCATTTGCATGTATCTCTTTCTTGTACTTCCGCTGCAAATCAGCCATGGAAAGCAGGCCGCTTTGCAGCAATCGAGTAACAAAAGTACCCGTCCCAGTGAACGGGTCCAAGATGTGAATATTCTCTTCGCCAATGCCTCTGCCGAATTCCTTCTTCAACACATGCACAACAGAATGGATTATGAAATCAACAACTTCAACTGGCGTATAGACAATTCCAAGCTTCTCAACCATTTTCGGGAAAGCGGTTTTGAAGAACTTGTCGTAAAGTTCAATTATAATGCGTTGCTTGCCTTCTGCATTGTCAATACCAGCCGCTCTCAACCGTACCGATTCATAGAATTTGTCGAGAACTTCGATATCCTTTTCGAGTGCTTGGGCTTCAAGTAAATCAAGCATCTTCTGCATTGCCTGCGAAATTGCATTGTGTTTCACAAAGGAATAGTTTTCAAAAAGAGCTTCAAAGACCGGCTTAGTAATGATGTGTTGCGAGAGCATTTCAATTGCTTCGCGCTCCGTTATTGAAGGGTTAATATTCTTCTGCAGCCCGATGAGAAATTTATCAAAGGCTTTTCTATGCTTTCCTTCCTCTTTAATCAGTCTGGTTATGCGCGCCACCTGCCGTTCGGCAATTTCCGCTACATTGCGTGCCCATTGTTCCCAATACCGGCGGTCGCCGACTTTTTGAACCATTCGTGCAAAAACCACGCTCTGCAATTGTTCAAATTGAAGGGCAAGCTGTTCTCCTATTGAGCCATATTTGTCTTTGGCGTCCTCGGCAACAGTGGAAACTGGGTGGCCGTCCTCGAAAGAATACTCGGGTCTACCGACGAGAATCTGTTTCGGTTTTTTTCTGTTCAATTCAAGCTTGTTCACTGTGGCATTAAATCTGTCATCATGGGCGCGGAGTGCATTAAGAACTGTCCAAACTACTTTGTATCTCTCGTTGTCATCGAGTGCTTTGTCTGCTTCAATTTCGGAAGGAACAACAACGGGAATAATGATATATCCGTACTTCTTTCCTGGCGCCTTGCGCATAACGCGGCCCACAGATTGGACAACATCTACCTGTGAGTTTCGGGCCGAAAGGAACATGACCGCATCAAGCGAAGGAACATCTACGCCCTCACTAAGGCATCGCACATTTGTGAGTATGCGACATTCATTTTCATCACTGTGGGATTTCAACCATGACAGCAATTCGTCCCGCTCTGGTGCAGACATTGTCCCATCAATGTGCTGTGATGCAACAGAAACCATCTGTTCCTTTTTTGCAGAGGGGAGAGAACTGATATATGCGTCTGTTGCGGTGTTGAATGTCGAAGTAATTTGCTTTGATGCGACTATTTTCTGGCAAAAGGCAACGGCTCTTCTCATTGGTTCCGGGTCGGTGGCCTTGATTATGCCTTCATCACCAAGGATTTGCTTTGAAAGTGCATTGATGCACCCGATAAGCTTTGACGCATCGTCTGTATTTATTTCGCTGTTTTTGTCAGAAATCATGTCTTGAACTGCTGGCGGCACATCTTTATCGCTCAACGTAAGTATCAGAACCTTATAATCGGTGAGTAAGTCCCTTTCTACCGCTTCACCGAATCCAATCCGGTAGATTTCTTCGCCATATAGTTTCTCGTCGTCCATTGAACAAAGAACCGCATCAGCTTGTGCAGCTTTGCCTTTCGCATCATCACTATAGAGACGGGGCGTAGCCGTCATATACAGGCGCTTTTTACCTTTGATGAACTTATTGTCATGAACCTTGATGAATGCACTTTCTTCTTCCCCCGCAAGGGCAACGCCTGTCGTCCTATGAGCTTCATCACAGATAATCAAATCAAATCCAGAATATCTCTTGTTAATTTCATGCAGCTTCTTCTGCGCTTTCGCAATGACTTCGATAGATTGGTAGGTTGAAAAAACAACTGTCAAGCCTTTACCCTTTTTAGCGTCAAAGCTCCTGAACTGATTTAGGATTTCTTTTACGTTTGTCGATGCAGGCAGCGCCAGGTCGACGACACTTGAACTATCTGAATCATCATTCTTTGATTTCTTGCGAGAGACTTCGGGGTCTGAACAGATGCATACCGCATTTATTGGTTCTTCTGCATTTGCATACCATTCACGCAAGGTTTGCCCGAGCAAAGAGATTGAAGGCACAAGAAACAGGATTAGTCCTTTGCCATTCGTCTCATGTTCTGCTATCCTCAAAGTGTTGAAAGTCTTGCCGGTACCGCAGGCCATGATGAGTTTGCCGCGGTCAGCCGTCTTGAAATATTCATGGGTTTTTTCAAGAGCTTCCTGCTGGTGCGGTCTTATCTTCTTTTTTGCGGTACGGGATTCCTCACCCGTAATACCTTTATCCAACTTTGTCCAATCAACCGGTGCTTCCTGCAAATCATACAGATTCAAGCGGGTAACGGGTGGATTTTGGTTCTTTATTGCTTCTTCTGCATTGCTTCCCCATTTATTCGTCGTCGATATCCAGAGACGATGGGAAAACCTTGCGGTTTTCATTCCTTCATCTTTGAACTCACGACTGGAAGTAGAAAGAAACGAATCAACTGCTGGTTTATCAATTGAAGATTCTTCCTGAAAACATTTGCACTGTATCGCCCAGAAATCACCTTGGAAGGTGAGTGCAACCAAATCTATGCCCGTATCGCCACCACCCAAATCGGTTCGCCCGCAGAAATCATTCCAAAGCCAGACATTCTTGAAGAGATTGGCATACTTCGGGTCAGTCTGCAAATATGCTTGCATCAACCGTTCAAACCTGCTACCCTTATCTCTTTCAGAAAAGGACATACGTCGATATTTATCCAGCACTTTGTCAAAACTCATATTCCGATATTCCTTCTCTTCTGTATTTCTCGCCCCAGGACGGGGCGATTCTTAGGGGCGCTGCTCATATCTGTATTCAAAATAGTTTTCAATCTCTTCTTCTTTCTTCTCTTCGGCGGCGGCTATAATCTCGTTCTGGCCCGGTTTATTTTGCACAACGTTTAGGGTTCTATCCGCAGCGCCCACAAATCTATCGCACAAGAACCC
>CAYOTW010000035.1:0-9149 GCA_964407005.1 Candidatus Woesearchaeota archaeon
GTTGATGATTTTGGTTGGTATAAACCAGAGCTTACTGGGTTTGCAAGGAAAATGGCTATACACGATATGGTTCACAGAGGTATTAATATTGATTCAAAATATGTTTCAAAAAGTCTCCCTTGTAAAATTTGAAAAATAGATTGTTAGATAGATGTAACCAAAAAACAAACACAATGGCACTTATTGAAAAAAACAATTTAGACCAACACTCCCTTTCAAATGCAGAAGTTTTAGCATTGTTAGAAAGACTTTCTGTTAATGTAGATGGGTCAGCGGCTTCACGCATTATGGACGCTATAGAGGATTTGACAGGTGATAGACACTTTGAAAACAGCAAAGTAGACCAAGCCCAAGGCTCCCTTGTATTAAAGGTGGCAAAGGCAAAGCAATACGCTGAATTATACGCATAGGTTAGATAAGGTCGAACTAAGCGAAGTTCTGGGCGATAGCTAAGAGAAGGGTGGATAGAGCAGACTATGAGCTGTTATCGAATCTACACGATGGGTCTTGCGAAGCGTGGCGAACTTGTACGGGTCGAATAAGGCTAAACTATTTTAAGAGGGGATTTGCAAGTCCCCTTTTTTATTTCTGTAAAATTTGAAAAAATAATTGTTAGATAAATGCAGACAAAAAACAAAAAACATTATGCCAACATTAAATTTTGAAGTAACAGACGAAAATATTGATGACATTCTTGTAACCGCACTTGAAGGAGGTATTAATTACTGGTGTGGCAAGGCAGAGGTCAAAGATGGCGATTACAAAGGCGCAAAATATGCCTCTCACGCTGTAAGCAAAGGTGCAACGCTTATTGTTCACGATATTGAGGATATATATGATACTCAAGAGATTACGAAGGAGAAAATGATTAAAGCTATTGAGAAGTATATAAACAACATTGACAGCGATATTATTGACCTTGACAGCAAAGAAATTGATTGTTGCCAGGTTGATGCTCAAGTAGCTGATTGCATTGTTCAATATGCTGCATTTGATGAAATTGTATTCGGGTAAACACTTGTAAAATTTGAAAAGTGTATTGTTAGATGTTTGTGTTCGTACAACGATTGTACGAAGTGCAAGCAACCAAAAGACAAACACAATGATAATAGAGAAAAACAAAGTACGAAAAGGGTCTCTGATAAATTTCTACGGAACTGATTACACAGTAGATTCAGTTGGTTCTGCAAAGAACGATGAGATTATGGATAATGTCAAAGTCACGATGGGAAACGGCATTCAAATAAACTTGTGGTGGACTGATAGAGAAGGATGCACCGTAATAAAGTATTAAGGTGTAAAATTTGAAAAAAGAATTGTTAGATAACTGTAATTAAAAAAAAGTAAATATGAAAATTTTAGCATTAGCATTATTGTTTCAAGTAGGTATAGAATACGTAGCTATTTTGCCACAACCTATAGAAGTACCAACTGTAAAGCAAGTGAAAAAAAGCAGAGGCAAAGGAAAAGGAAGCAAACCATATTTTGCAAAGTTCTTGTAAAATTTGAAAATTGAGTTGTTAGGTAGATGTGTTCGTACAACTATTGTACGAAGTGCAAGCAACCAAACAATAAAGAGATGAGAAAATTAGAAACAATAGTTTTACATTATTTAGTAGCAGCTTTATGGACAAATGAAATGGATGAATTTTCAGCTGTTTGTGATATTGACCCAGAAACAAAGTCAGATGCTACCATTCATTGCCAGAGGTTTTTAAAAGATGCGTCAAGTCTATTAACAGAGGAATGGACTGATGAGCAAATAGGACATGACTTATGGCTTACCAGAGGTGGTCATGGTGCGGGATTTTGGGATAGAGATTTGCCTAATGCAAAAGAACTGTCAGACATTGCAAGTAAAAACCCGTTTAATGGATTGGTATTTGAAGCTGATGGTGTTATTCATATTGATATGGATAAACCAGAATAAAACTGTAAAATTTGAAAACTGAGTTGTTAGGTCTGTGTAGGTGGGAAACCGATACGGGCTTGACAACTTTTTTTTATTAGTTGTCGGAAGAGTATACTCCAACCTGTCTTCTTTTTTTTTAATTAGTTAATTCAGCAAGTTGTAAAATTTGAAAAGTAGATTGTTAGTTATATGTGTTCGTACAACGATTGTACGAAGTGCAAGCAACCAAATAAAAAAGAGATGGCACTAAAAAAAGGAATTGTCCTTGTGGACGACAAAGAGGTAGAGCAGTACGTTTTAGAGAGCAAAGAAGACGTTGATAATTTCTACGAAGAAATAGATGATAGACATACTGTTAAAAGCTTGAAAGACGATTTTAAGGGCTACATAGCCAAAGGGGAAAAGATTTTGTTAAATACAAAGTTAAATGCTGCACTTTTTTATTCTTGGAGAACCGCAGGAAAAGAAAATTGGATTTTGCTAAAGTTAATTTGATAAATTGTAAAATTTGAAAATTCAGTTGTTAGGTATATGTAACCAAAAACAAACGACATGACTAACAAGGATTTAACAAAGGAACTTTATTTCGAGCAAAACACAAACACCACTGCTGAGGAATTACAAAACTTGGTGGAGCATATGTTAGGTCTGACTTGGACAATTGACATTTACAGACATGGAGCACCAAAGATAATTTGTCTTGCAGATTTAGGCTGGGAGTTCAAGTTTGGAAAAACAAAGAGTGCTGCAGGTAGATGTATTCGTAAAGGAGTTAGAAGAAACTGTTTTGGTGATGTAGAAGAGGTAAAAGAAAAATATATTGAACTTTCAATGCATTATATTGACCAAAACCTTGAAGAGCCTAAAGAGTGGGAAGAGGTTATTCGCCACGAATTAGCACACGCTATTGACTTTGAAATAAGAGAAAAGTCAAACCACGATAGACACTGGAGGGTTATAGCCAACAAAATATTAAGTACTGGCGAAAGAACTTTCACAAACGACCAATTAAAAGACGAAAAGCAAAGTAAATATACATTGATTTGTGAGAATGGGTGCGGTAAAAAAATTCCAAGCCACAGAAAGAAAAAAAGACAAAGTTCTTGCGGTGATTGTAGCGGAGGGCGTTTTAACCCCGACTACATTTTAACACAAGTGCAAAACTATTAAAAACATTGTTTGTTTGGTTGCACTCAATGTAGGGAGGCGAAAGTCTCCCTTTTTTATTTAAGTTTCTCCCTATTATTGTAAAATTTGAAAAATAGATTGTTAGGATACTGTAACCAAAAAAATATATTATGCCAAAGAATTTAATACAGTACAGATACTCATGCACAAATGCAATTTTCAATTTCCTTAAAGACGGTGATATTGAAAAGCTGATTGCAGACCTTAAAAGAATTGAAACCCATGCAAGTGAAAACGTGGTAGGTAAAAGTGTAAGTGAAGACGCTTCCCTGTGGTTCAAGTTTTCAGATGATGACACGCTTGCAACTGACATTGGGAACATTGAGACTGACTTACAGCTCCCTGTTTCTCATAGCAACCGCAAACTACTTATTGAAAAGTTTGAGGGCGTTATAAATGACCATGAGATTCAAGTGTTTTATTCATAAGAAATTTGTTTGTTTGTTTTACGTTCAAAAAAGGGATGACCAGAAGGTCTCCCTTTTTTTATTTCTGTAAAATTTGAAAAGTGGATTGTTAGGTATATGTGTTCGTACAAAAGTTGTACGAAGTGCAAGCAACCAAATAAAAAGATTATGCAATACGATAATTATATATACGTTTATTTCAGAGTAGATTCTCCATACAAGTGGGGCAAAGGAATGGATGAGAGTATTAGCAAAGACTTCAACAAAGAAGCTGTTGATATTCTGGAAAAGATAGGTCTTACAGTCACAAATGATGGCAGTACTCAATTTTCCGCACCTCAGGGTCAACAAGAAGCTGAACGTCTTTATATGCACCCTATGGACTTCTCTGGGATACTTACAAAGGAAAGGTTCGACAAAGCAAAAGAAGTAATAGAAAATTATGAAAGCAAGATTTTCTCCCTTAGAAAAATTGATGTTTCTTTAATTAGTTCCTCTGGATATAAAATGGAGGAGTTTAAAAGAAACATTGAAAGATGGAAAGAGTTTAAAAAGTGGGAAGAATTTAATTCGTAAAATTTGAAAACTTAATTGTTAGGTAAATATGGACGCAGTAGACAGAGCATTTGAATATTACAAAAACTTTAAAGAGAAGCACCCTCACCTCAAAGAAGAGGTCGAAGATTTATACTATTTATTCTTAGCAGAGATAGAGGATGAGTGCGCTTCAAAGCAACATGAATATGGGTTCATGCGAAGAACTTCTGGAGGAAGAAAATGAAGAATTGTAAAATTTGAAAACTCAGTTGTTAGAATAGTATGGAAACAGCAAACAACATAGAATTAAAAGTACAAGACGAAACAAAAGGATTGTCGAACTACATTACAAAAAACCTTATTGATTGCATGAATTTCTGGAACAACCAGGGGATGCAAGCGATTGAAAACAACCTTTCTGGGAAGTGGGGAAACAAAGAAACCAACCAGATGGCAAAAGACATGGAAGCAGATGATTTCTTACTTGAAATGCTTTTAAGAGATTGTAAAGTTTTTTGTAGGTCTGATTTTGCTAAAAACTCTGGGGACAAATACGAATGCGGACGAACAAGAAGCCACGTATGGGTTCACAGAAATGACGAAAGAATTTTAATGTTTCACTCATAAATTGTAAAATTTGAAATTACAGTTGTTAGAATAATATGAAAACAGAAACTTACATAGTATTAGTAGAGGTTGGAAGTACCAACTTAGATAGGAGCGATTTAGACAATGCTTCTCTTCACGTTTGGGATTCAAAAGAGCATTACCTTAACAAACTCTGTTTTGATGAGAATAAGCCCACCGCAGTTGAGGATGTGCGCTTTATTCCGCTTCATGAGTTCGCTGAATGGTGGAATGACCAAGATGATGATACACAAGAAGATAACAAAATGGAAAACCGTCTAAAAGAAGATTGGATGGGTTACTGTGTAATAAAAGTGTAAAATTTGAAATTACAGTTGTTAGAGTAGCATGATAAAAAACAGAAAAAAACTTATAGCAGCGAGAGTGGCTTGCCAGAATGCAAAGGTAGGCGATGAAATTACTTGCCCTTCATGCGGTACAAATTTCATTAAGAAGTCATACCAGTCAGTATTTTGCAAGACAAAGAAAGGTACAAAGTGCAAAGATAATTTCTGGAATAACATTGACCCTGATAAGCGAAACAATAGAACCAGAATTTCACCTGCAAGTGCAAGGTGGATGGCAAGCGAGGAAAGAAACTTAAATTTATTCGGAAGAACTTCGCCAAGTATTGTTGGTGGTTCTGGAAAGATTTCTGGATTCACTCCTGAGGGCTACGTTATAATGGATGGAACAGCATACAATGAATTTGATGAGCCAGTCTATGATGTTGACCCCTTTGAGAATGACCACCCATGTAGTGGTGATGCACTTGGACAATGGAATGACTAAAGCTGTAAAATTTGAAAAGTGGATTGTTAGGTAATTGTAACCAAAAGACAAACACAATGGAATTAGTACCAAACAAAAACGCAAGAATTGTAGATGGGTTGGCAGGGATGCCAATAGAGGACACCAAAAGAATTGAAGAACTTAAAAACGAGTTGTTTGATGCGGAAGGAAATATAATTCAAGCCAAAGGATTTGAAGATTACAACAGCAAGGTAAACAAACAGATTGAGTTTTCATTGCTTATGCAGAAAAGAAATAATTTGTGGCTTGCAAAAATGAACTAAGATGAAATTAGAACCCAAAGATAGTATAAGAAGCATTGAGTACCTTTGCCAGTTGTTTCCAGATAAAACAGCAAAAGAAATACTTGATATTCGTGAGCATGACAAGAAGTGCCATGAGCTATGGCTTCACAAAGGTCAAGAGAAAGTAAGAGCCTTTGAAAAGAAAATTAATGATGCAGGAGCACTGTATTACAAAGGAAGATTTGGACTTGACCAGAGATATTTCTACAAGGTTTACAATGCGAATGTAGACGAACAAGGAAATATTTATGCAAGTGTAGATTCTATGGTATGTTTTCTGGGGGAAAGTCGTGGTGTATGTGAGGGAAGGATACACATTGAACTTAGAGAAGATAGATATAAAGACCTTGATAAATTTTCTCTGAATAACGAAAAATTAACAACAAAAGAGGAATACGAAGAAATGTTAAGTTACTTGAGAGGTGTTTCTAAATTTTGGGAAAAATATGAAGAAGATAAGTTTTGAATTTCATAAATTCTCCCTATATTTATAGAAGAATTTAATACCAGAAAGATGACGATAAATCAAGCACTTGACAAACTTACTGAACAGAAGGGTCTTAACCTTGCACAGCAAGATTTAAAGCTCTCCCTAATAGAGCTTAAGACACAGCACGGAGGTAGAACCCAGATAGATAACTGCAAGGAAGTTGAGAACCTCATCCAACACGGAAACAAAGAGGGAAAAGAAATTAAAAAAGACTAATGTTTAGTTTGGTTACACACGTTAGCAAAGGAGGACTTCGGTTCTCCTTTTTTTTGTAAAATTTGAAAAAAGGATTGTTAGATAGATATGGATTTAGCAAAGTTTAAAAAAGAAGGAACACACATTACACTTTATGTACCTGCAATAACACAGGTAAATGAAGACGGTAGTTTTCTAACCAGAGCACTTTCCAGAGGAAAGGATATGTTCGGCAGAGATAATACTCTGGGACATTACAGAACTGAAAAAACAGAACATAAGGACATTAACAAGATAGTACCAGAGATTGAGTACGAAATGTTTGAAAGAACTGATGACCCAAAAGAAGCTGATATTCTTGCTATTTCTTACTACGCTGGAACAGACATGAAAAAAGTTGTGAAGACTTTGGATTCGAAAAAATTCATTGTTAATGAGAAGCTTCAAATAGAGGATACCATTGATGAAATAGATGAGGAAACAGGATTTAGAAAAAAAGTTCCTCACTACCACAATACAATTCTGGAATATATAGCTACAAAGCACCACCCAAAGAGATTGGAAGAGGTTGGATATGATGGTGACTGTAATACAGAAATTGAACTTACAGAAGACTGTAAATACAAAATGTATAAGTTCATTGGAGTTGGAAATAAAGTGTAAAATTTGAGAAACGAATTGTTAGATAGATATGACATTTAAAGAGAAATACGAGCAACTTATTAACGACATGAATGAAGTGTTAGGAATTATTATTACCTATAAAGGTGAAGAAAGCAAACACTATTCAGAAAAGGTATTAAAGCCTGATGACGAGTTCATGTTTAACCTTGAAGGTATAGGATGCCCATACGTTGAGGAAGTAGCTAACGGAGAACTTATTTGTAACTACGGTCATAAATACGATTACTCTTGCTTGGATACAGAAGAGTTATGTAAATTGACTGACCATTTAAGAGAAAAATACGCATAAATATTTGTTTGTTTGTTTGTTTGTGTTACACGGATAGAGGGGTTTTGTCGCCCCTCTTTTCTTTTTTTGTAAAATTTGAAATTTCAGTTGTTAGAATAACATGGAAGACAAAAAGATAATTATAGTAGGAGAGCCTGGGATAGGACATTCAAAAATGTTAGCACAAGTTCTTGCAGAAAAAGGTCTTACTTTGGATGATATTATTGTTATAGATTCAACTGATACAGCCAAAAGCCTTCAAGAGCGATTAACAGCTGAAAGGCTTGAGCCTGAACCAATGATTATTGATGATATGAATAGACAGTTCAGAGAAGAAATTGAGAATGTTGATATAAGTATTTACAAGAAAGATGCACACCCATTTTCTAAATTTATAGGAAAAAAGAAATGGCAAAAATAATTCTGTAAAATTTGAATATTTAATTGTTAGAACAATAGAAACATAGAAGACGGTGCGTTGAAGGATAGAAATAGGTCGGCTATCGCAAATCAAGGATAAAGTAGACCTCCCAAAACACAAACCCCTTGTACCGTCTTCTTTTTAAACCAAACAAAATAATGAGCAGTTTTTCAAAACAGATTGAGAAGAAGATTAAAGGTAAAATTAACGGAATTAAGAACGGCACTGTAGAGGTTAAGGATTCAGGAGTAAACGATATGCTCAAGAAATTAAAAGACCTCGATGAAGCTGCTGCAGAAGAGTTACAAGGAAAGTACATTGATGCAGTGAAAGAAGCCGCAAATAATAAATAAGATTTTTGCCGAGTGCTATAGAGTAAACTCTGTAGTATGGGATTTGTTAAATCCCGTTTTTGTTATAGTCCAAGCATACCTCCCAGTCTTTTAACTGGGGGGTTTAGCTGTTTCTGTAAAATTTGAAAATCCAATTGTTAGTATAGTATAACCAAAACAAAAACATTATGTTGACAACAGAGCAAAAAAAGAAAGCACAAGAAGTTTCAAACAAAGTATTAAGAGAAGAAGGAGACGTTGGAAGTTGTGTACTTGGGTATAAGCTTCTATACAAAGGAGAAAAAGTTATTTCTCAACCTGCGCAAGGTAGCGTTACCTGTGATAAGGTTTACAAAGCTGTGAAAGAAGTTTTGATTGAAGAATTTAACCTTTCAGAGAGCGAATTCATAACTGACTACGGACGTATGGATTAATTCTGTAAAATTTGAAAACTGAGTTGTTAGGTCTGTGTAGGTGGGAAACCGATACGGGCTTGACAACTTTTTTTATTAGCTGTCGGAAGAGTATACTCCAACCTACCTTATTTTTATTGGTTAATTCAGCAAGTTGTAAAATTTGAAAAGTAGATTGTTAGGTAGTTGCAACCAAAAAATAAAAAACAAATGAAAGCAATAGTTAACATAGGATTTAGAGAAGTTAAAATAGAATACTCAATTGATGCCAAACTTAGTGGGGAAGTTCCTTTTGATGAAAGAGAACACAATTGGGAAATGTTCAAAAAAACACCAAAGTCAAAAACTGTTAAGTGTAAACAAAGTTTTTTCTTTGATGATTCGGATGAATGGAAGTCTATTCAATTGCTTGATGGTCGAATTATTGACTTTCACTATGACTATGAAAACCGTTCAGAATTTAACACAAAAAAAGAATGGGCTTCATATATTTTTCAAGGATATGAATACACAGATGGGAAACCACAGCTATATGACAACCAAGTTGTTGATTCTGTTAAAATTGAATTGTAAAATTT
>CAYOTW010000036.1:0-9133 GCA_964407005.1 Candidatus Woesearchaeota archaeon
GCGAAATCCCGCCCCTCTGGGACGGCCAAGCCGCCCAACGCATCGCCAACACCCTGACCGAAAAGCTGGGGTGAACAGGCGCGCGATCCGATAGAGATTCTGGGGCTGACTGGAAGACTGTTCCCCGGCCGACACGAGCGATGGAACTGGCTTTGCCCCCCAACACCAGAAAAGGACGGACAGGAATGCCAGACGGCAAGTTGAACGTGGCGGTTCTCACCGGGTACTGGTCCACAAACGTGGGAAACGCGTTTTTCCAACTCGGCGCCCAGTGGGCGTTGAGGCAGGTTCTCCCGAACGCCAACATCTTCCTGATCGGGGACCAGCCCGGCTACTGGTGTGTGCGCAAGGGAAACCCCGCCAATGCGTTGGATTACGCCGCCCATCTCGACGTCGATGCGATCGCACTTCTCGGGCCGTTCGTTCGCCCCGAGGCCCCAGGCATTATCGGAAACCTTCTCCAGAGCATACGAAGGAAAGGAACGAAGCTGATCATCCTGGCGGCCGGCATGATGCAATACGACCAGGCGACGATCCAACTGGCTCGCAGGCTCCTTCAGGACATTCGTCCGATCGTCTTCACCAGCCGCGACACGGAGACCTATGAGAGCATAGGAGATCTGGTGGAGAACGCCTATGACGGGATCGACGTGGCCACGTTCGTCTCCGACCTGTTCCAGCCGGTGCCCACCGATCTGCCGAAGTACGTGACGCTGAACTTCGACCAGATTCCCGAACCGACATTCGTGCGGGGAAGCGCCAAGGGCAAGTCGTTTGAGTGGGAAGGAGAGCCCTGGACGGCGGTGCAGCCGAGGCTCCGGACCGAGCTTTCGTACAAATCCCGGGCGTTTCCGTTCCTGGAGGCGTTCCTGCCCCGCCGAAAGGGACCGGCTGAACTGGGGCCCTATGCGGTCGTCCGAACCGACCACCGGTACAATCCCTTCCTTCCGCGTCGCTCGTACCACGACCCGAACACCTATGTCGGGGACATCCCCCATTCGTATCTGAACATCTACGCCAACACTGCATGCACCTTCTCCAACCGAGTGCACGCATGCGTCGCGACGGCGTCCTACGGCAACCCAGCCATGCTCTTCACACGCTCGCCACGAGCGTACCTGCTCAAACGCCTCGGCCTGGAAACGATCAAGGACAAACCCACCTCGATGGACATGGACTTGCTCCGTGAAGAAAAGCAGGCCATGCTCGCCTGGCTCAAGGAGAAACTCGCGCCGCTGCGGGCGTAGCAGCATCCCGAAGAGGAGCCTGCGAAATGGCGGACGAGCCTTACCCGCCGGTCAGGCTGTCCAACGCAGACGTTCCGCGCAGTTCCCGTTTCCGGATGGGCTTGGCTGGGTTGCCCCCGACGATGGTCCAGGCGGGAACGTCTTTGTAGGCCGATGCGCGTGCTCCCACAACAGATCCCTCGCCCACGGTGACCCCCGGACCGACAAAGACGTCTGCAGCCACCCAGGCCTGATCTTCGATGGTGATCGGAGCCGTAACCAGCTTGAACCTCGGATCAGACGGATCATGGGTAGCACTGCACAAATAACTGTACTGCGACACGACCACGTCGTTCCCCAGACGTATCCGCCCCACGCAGTAGCAGTCGACTTTCTCGCCTAGGCAGCTAAACCGCCCCATCTCCAGGTTCCAGGGAGCCCAAATTCTGCAGGAGGACGCAACCTTCGCTCCTCGATCAATCCGAGCACCGAACACTTTCAGAAGAAGCCGCCGCCATGCATGCAGCGGACGAGGCGAGGGGCGAAAGAGCAAGCACCAGACGATTCCCCAAAGCCCGCGGCCGCACTTGTTCCAGAGCGTGTGCTCGCTTCGCGCCAGGCTACGATCGAAGCGGCGGGAAGATCTGCCGAGTTCCATCTGCGGAGTCATCTCTCCTCACCTTTCCAGATAAGCCCGAGATCTGCCGCGATCTCAATCCAGTCGCACGCAGTCTGGCACGTCACGGCGACCAAGCACCCAATCATATACTTCCTCGAATTGTGAGACAACAGCCGGCCACGAGTACTTGTCCCTGACCAACTGCATACCATTTCCGCCCATTTGCTTGCGCTTCTGGTCGTCGAGGGTCATAAACTCTCGGAGTCCAACCTCAATCGACTCCAACGTCGGCTCGACGACCATTCCCGCTTCCGCCCGGCGGGCATCTTCGAAGTAGCACGTACTCGTGAGCAGGACCGGGATCCCAACGGACAGTGCCTCGAGTATTGACATACTAAGCCCCTCCGTAAAACTGGATAGGCAGAACCCATCGGCCAATACCATTAAAGACTGTTTCTGAAGGCCATGCACCCCCCCTGTGAAGTGGGTCTGTTCCTCAACACCGGCCTTCTGGACACACCGCTCGAGTGTCGCCCGCAAACCTACTTCATCCGGGCCGGCGAGAACCAGTTGCCAGTCCGGGTGGTCGGTGGCCACACGACACCACGCAGGCACCAAGTTCGCCAAGCCCTTTACCGGATGCAGCCGGGCGAGAAAGAGGAGAGTCTTTCTGCCTACTAACTCGGGCCATTGCCGCTGCGCCTCCTCCACGGACGGCCGTTCACTGGGATCCTTCACGTCGATCGCATTGGGAATCACCGCGACCGGCCTGCGCGTGCCGTATTGCCGCGCGTCCCGACACTCTTTCTCGGTCAATGCATGGAGACAAGCCGATTCCGCCAAGTTCCGCCGACCAAACAGAATCGCCCCTACCCACTTCTTGAGGCGCTTTTGAGCCAAAGAGTGCCGATCCAGCATGTTGTGGAGAGAGATCACGTGAGGACTTCCCGTCCGACGGGCCGCTTTCGCCGCCAGTTGATTCGCCGGTCCCCAAAGACCATGCGAATGCACCACATCGGCCGAATCCGCCAAGCTCTCAAGCGTCCGGCGGAACTCCATCGGAAGAAAGTACCGACCAAGCCCCCTGGGAGGGCTGGCAGCCACAGCATGCACCTCCACGACCGACCTGTCCAGCGGCACTGCCGAGTCAAGCTCATCCTGGTGATCTGCCACGCAGAGTTCCACGCGGTTCCCATGCGCGCCCAACCGCTCGCATAGACGGGCCACCATCGCAGGCGGACCGCCCTGCTTCGACGAAAGCGATCGATACACGTGCAAAACGTGCCGTCCACAAGAGTCACTGCCCAATCCATGCTCGCCTGACATACACTGAACCTCTGGCCCAAACCACCAAACGTCATCCTGGATCATCTTATGTTACGCGGATTCGATTACACGAGCCATCCACAGCCGTCCACTTCTGTGTCCTCGTAGCTCTTGATTTTATCTCCGCCTTGCCAAGATGACAAGACCTTGCCGATGCCAGTCGTGTGAGTATAATCATGCTGCTAAAGCGGTTCCCACGTGTCATTGGCGGCGCGTCCAGTTCCGGGAGTCTCCGGTAATTGACGCATCCGGTTTAGAATGCAGTAACCTCGGTGGGACAGTACGACAATGCGACAGGCAGGTAGGCAATGGCTGGCTTAATGAGTAGATTTCTGAACGAATGGCAGAGGCGCTCGGCGCTTCTGGGCACCAGGGCCATCGGCGTGCTCTGGGGCGAGAGCTTCCCGTTCTGGTACGTCTCGGAGTATCCCAAGTCCGGGGGAACGTGGCTGGGAAAGATGCTCGCCAGCTACTTGGACATCCCGCTGCCACAGCACTCCCGGCTGCCCATCGCCATGAAGGCGGTCCTCCACAACCATTGGCGGTACTCCCCGAGGCTGCGGCGGGTGTTCTACCTCTACCGCGACGGCCGCGATATCATGGTGTCGTTCTACTTCCATCGCATGCGGGCCATCCAGCAGGATGTGCTGAGTCCTTACCAAAAACGCATGAGGAGACGATACGCCAAGGCCTTCGGCGAGAACTTCGATCCGCAGGACACAGCCAGTAACCTGCCCGCATTCATTGAGCTCGAAATGAAAAAACCTCGCTCCTCGCGGATCTCTTGGCCCGAGCACATCCGCCAGTGGTGTCTTCCCAAAAAGGACCATATTGCCTACCTCTCCTACGAGGAGTTGCTGTCCGACCCGCACGAAGCGCTCAGCCGCGCACTCTCCGTCTTTGTCGACACGCCCCCAGACCACCGGCTTCTCGATGAGGTAATCGATCGCTACAGCTTCGCTCGAATGACCAAGCGGAAACCCGGCCAGGAAGATCGCTCCAGCTTCATCCGCAAAGGCGTCGCCGGCGACTGGAAAAACCACTTCACCCGCGAAGCCGCCGAAGTCTTTCGTCACCACGCCGGAGACACACTCATCCAACTGGGGTACGAGAAGGACGACGAATGGGTCAAGCAATGCCCCAAAGACCCCGAAGAATTGCGAAGAAAACAAGCCCCAGACTGACACTCAACGCCGACTTGTTCCAACCACGGATTGGAATGCCTTCCGCAGTGCTTGCAGTTGATGCTCAGGGCGGAACTGATCGCGAACATAATCTCGCCCTGTCTCAGCAACGACCTTGGCACGTTCTGGGTTGGATACCACCTCCTGGACGCACTCAGCCAGCCCCTCGGCATCACCGATGTCGTGCAACCATCCGGTAACCCCGGGCAGAACCATATCCAGAACGCCGCCAGCCGGCGTGGAAATGAATGGTATTCCCAGTGCCATCGCCTCCAGCGACACTCTCGGATGGCCCTCTCGGTAGGTAGGCAACACCACGGCCGTAGACCTTACCATGAGTTGCGGAATGTCATTGCGAAGACCCAGCCACTCGATGTTCGCTTCTACCCCAACCTGTCGTGCCACCTCACACATCTCCTTGTGGTACCGCTCATGTGCAGCCTTGATCGCACCGGCCATCCAGAGTACCACGTCCATGCCCCGCTCGACCAACAACGAGGTAGCACGGATTGCCGTCTCATGTCCCTTTGTTGCGTAGAGATTCGCCGGCAGTAGGAGCTTCACGGCCCGGTCGTCCTGCGGCACCTCGGCTGCTAACGGTCGCTGGCTTTGGACGGTCATATCGTCCACTTCGATGGGATTATGGACGACATGGATCTTGTCACGGTCCACTCCCCCACACATCAACGCAGTGCGTGTTGGGTGCGAGACGGCGATGACTCCCTCGCATCTGTGGCGGACCACCATACGGCCAGTGAGCGTGAATTGATCGGGTGTCCACCAGCCTCGCATGTAGGCGATCTTGGGCCATCGCTTCATCTTGCCCCAACTCAGGGCCGCCAAGCTGCGGAAATCGCTACTGACGATTGCCGAAGGCTCCCTCTCTTCCATAAGGCGAGCAGCCGCCTTGTTGATTCTCACCAGATCGGGAAGCCTCCCCACCATCCGAACCATACGCCGGACAGGGTTGGCCCGCGAACCCACCCCCGCCATGTCACGCCCCGGCAAGAGAACGTGCGAACGAACTCCAGAACGCTCAACTGCTGCCGTAAATTCCTCGCAATTGCCAAAGACATCGACGATCTCCACGTCCATATCATCTTCGGCGTCAAGCCGGCCAGCAAGCTCGACCAGACTTCGGTAGGACCCGCCATAGAACGGAACAATCTGAAAAAACACGACCCTCATGGACTCTCCGCACAAACGTGAGCACTTCTTCTTCACCCTACCGCTAGCTCCCACTGTGGATCCAGAATCGATCCACTTGTCCTACGCTTAGAAATAATGGCTATGCATACAACAGGCACCAACGCGATGTAAATGAAAGACGACATGACCACATTATCCATGTCACCCAAGAAACCAAACATCGCCACCGGGATTAGCAGAGAGGTAACTGCAAGCCGACTATCGCCGGGACTGAGTGAACAGTGAAGGCGCCTCAGTCGACCAACTATAAAACCCAGTAGAGGCATCATCACCACTGGACCGAGCACACCGAAGTTGAGTATTGCCTCTCCAATCAAACCATACTGCGCAACATTTGGCATTACCATCAGGTACTGATCCCACGTTCCTCTCCCCTTTGCAATCTGCCAACCATACCGTCCCTTCTTCCATTCAACCGGACGGTATCCTCGAGGCCATATCCAGTGTGGAATCGGACCGATCACCCCGTAGACATACGTTCTCCCCAAAGCAAGATCGTAAGCGCCTGGCTCCGTCAATGCAACATGAAACAGAGCGGTCTGCCGACTCGTTCTTGCGAGATCTCCAACCAGCATACCAGGAAGCGATCTGCGCAGACCGAGTTCATACGACTTGGCTACCGGGGCCTTCCCAAAACGGTTTAGTACCTCGGCGCCATAGTCTTTATATAGTGAGTAGGCCTGAAGAAGAAAGAATGCGGGAATCATCGCGATCAGCAATTCCTTCCGACGGAACGGGCGCCAGAAGTAATGTATGAGAGCTACTCCTGAAATTCCGGCAAACACAAGCTTACTCCGCTGCCCCAATGCACCCAGCATGACTAACTGGATCACGACAACTACAAGGATGACCATCATTGCGGGCAACCCGCCACCTTTGCTCTTACGCCAACTCCCCCTCAGAACAACTATTCCCAGTGCGAGAATGAAGGGTGCACTTCCCGCAAGTACCAACAAGGGACCCGTGCCGAGCCGCTTGCTGCTTACCTTGTACCGGACCTCGTCTATCCCTTGAACGCCACCCATGCGGAAATAGTATACACACCAAGCAAGAACTGATACTGCCAGCATGAACCCAAGAAACAAACTCATCCCTTTCGGCATACTCCACGTTTTCGTCCGAGCCCATCGACTCTTACCCGCACAACCAAGACGCTCACCTGCATAGTAAATAGGAATAAGAAAAAGCCCATAGCAGCTGAAGTACCCGATCCACTCACGCCAAGCCATTTGACTATCCAAACGCCAAGTGAGATCCCAATAAGTTCTCTCATTAACGCCTCCATAGGCTATGAACAGCAGTGGAGCGATGAAAAAACCGTTGTACATCAACGCAGAGACTGCTGCCTTAGGGTCAAATACATCCATTTTCCCCCGCAACCACGCCACCACATCCCGACCTGTCAGCGTGGCGGCAAGGAGACATGGAACAATAAACCAGTGCCGCGTTTGAGGTGACACCAGCAAGGCGAAGAACGCAATCAGTACAGAGACGCTCCCCGCAAGACACGCATCCATGAAGTCCCCTGCCTTTGGGTACAGCCTTCTCATAGCACTTAGGTATACCTCGCCAGCAAAGCCTGACTCCTCAATGCGGGGATATTGATTAACGGTGTCTGTATTCATGCTGACCTCCATAACCCCCCTTAGCAGTGAGGTTCGTTCCACTTCGCTTCTTCTTCTCGATTGCCCAGACCGTCAGGAGGGCGTAGAATAACAGATTTGCCCCACAAGCCAGCACCAGTGCCTGAGCGGCGCCCACGAGTCCGTACCGCGGGACTAACCACCAGCACAGCAGTGCAAGGATAACATTCTGTACGACTCTCGCCACAAGTTGCATACGGAGAATTCTTGCTGCTGTAATGGCTGCGGCAAAGAACACCCCCACGCCGTTCAAAGCGCTGGCGCCGATCACCCAAACGAAGACGGGGGCAAGATCCGCATAGTCGGGAGTATACAGGATCGAGAGTAACGGACGACCCAGCAAAATCGCAAAACCTACGGTGGTTACAGCGACGCCGATTCCCAGGACGACCAGTTTAAGCAGGAAACGAATGTACCATTTCAGGTTCGAGTGGTAGTATTGGGCCAACCTCGGGGCAGCCGACTGGCCCAAGGCGTTGGTCACCATGCTGACCATCGCGATGAAGACGGAAATCGCTCCGAATTGCCCCAGGGCCACCTCCCCCTGATACGCCACGATGAAGAATCGCGGCAGGTAGACCGACAGCGAGACGGCCAGGGCTGAGGCACCCAACGGGAGGCCCAGCCACGCCAGCTTCGCCAAGGGGCGCCATTGCCTGATGGACACCTTCCAGGAGTCCAGCTTCCGTGAGCGTGGGACCTCGTAAAACAGCAAAATGCCCAACCACAAGGCTGCCATTACCGCGATACCCAAGGCGGTCGATCCCGTCGCCCAGATCACGAACGCCGCAACCGTTATACCCAGCACGCTGCGTATGATCTTCCCGGTCGCCAGCCAACGCATCCGGAGCTTCTGCATGAACTGCCCCCAGAAGATGTCCGAGGCAGACTGGACAAGTCTCAATGCCCCAACAGCCAAGGCAACCAACAGGGCCTCAATGCCATATCCGGCGGCAATCGTGACGACCAGCAATACGGCCGTCGCCAAAGACGTCATGACCAGACGCAAACTGAGATATTGCGAGAACGTGAACTCTTCTGAAGCATCTGTTGCCAGCAACCCCCTCAGGTTCAGATTCGTGAACAGGATCAGCATGCCAGCAATCGAGGCGGCCCACGTGTAATAGCCGATCGCAAGATCCGTCGTGAACCGCGTCATAATCATATACAGACCCAGTTGCGAGGCGGCGAACACCATATTGCCGACAAGCACCCACACGAAGTCCTTGCGGAAACTGGAGCGTTTCGGCGGCAGAACTTCCTGGGCACCCGCACCGGCTGGCGTAGGTGTGATGGCCTCGGGAGGCGAAGGCGGCCTTGCTGCTTGATCCGTCATCGGCAATTCCTATTGCCAGGGAAGGCGTTAAACAATCCGTCTGCCATATGAAAGGCTTGGGGTCCTAAGTCCCCTCTCCCGCCACCACTTGATCGTTCGTTTCAGGCCGTCTTTGAAGGGGGTGGCGGCCTGGAAGTCAAAGTACTCTTTTGCGCGGGTCGTGTCCAGAGATCGTCTGGGCTGGCCGTCAGGTTTTGTGGTGTCCCAGGCGATCTCGCCGTCGTAGCCGGTCAGCTCCCCGATCAGCTCGGCCAACTCGCGGATGGTGATCTCGAAGCCGGCACCGAGGTTGACCGGGGCCGGGCCGTCGTATTTCTCGGCCGCGTCGACCAGGCCTCGGGCGCAGTCTTCGACGTAGAAGAACTCCCGGCTGGCGGCGCCGGTGCCCCAGACTTCCACGCTCTGCTGCCCTTTCTCCTTGGCTTGGCAGAACTTGCGGATCAGCGCAGGGATCACGTGCGACGTCTGGAGGTCGAAGTTATCCCCGGGCCCGTACAGATTTACGGGCAGCAGGTATATGCCGTTCAGCCCGTATTGCTGCCGGTAGGCCTGCAGCATCACCAGCAGGGCCTTCTTGGCGACGCCGTAGG
>CAYOTW010000037.1:0-9124 GCA_964407005.1 Candidatus Woesearchaeota archaeon
TTTCTCGACGACAATTTCCCTTTCGGTCCTGTAAAGAGAAAAACTTTATCCTGAGCTTTTTGATTTTCAGCTTGTTTTTTTAGGTTATTAAAAATAAAAGAGGGGATATTAAAAATTCTGTCTTTTTTCCCTTTAGCTTGTTTAACATAACCTACTTTTTCTGTAAAATTTAAATCATCTACCTTAAGGTTTGTTAGTTCAGAAACTCTTAAACCACAAGCATAAATTAATGAAAGAATTAATTTTGATTTTTTTGTTTTTGTCGAAGATAAAAGATTAATAATTTCTGATTTTGATAAAACTGCTGGAATCTTCTTTTCTTTTTTGGGCCTTTTTACAGAGACTGTTGGATCTTTTTTTAAAATTGAAGTGTATGCAAATCTTACCGCTGCAAGGAACAAAATGATTGAAGAGGCTGATTTTTCTGTGAGATTTTCTGCTAAATAATGTTTTATATCGTCTTCATCTATTTCTTCAGGTATTTTTTTTGTAAAATTTAAAAGATTTTCATTTGATTTTACATAGTTTCTCAAGGTGTAGGGTGAATTTTTTGCAATCTTTAATTCAATTTCTAGTTTTTTTAAGAATTCTTCTTTTTTCATGTTAATTATTGTGCGAACTGATTTAAATATCTTAGTAAAATTTAAAAAGATATAGAAAGGCGAGAGGCCATGGTAAAAAATATTTGGATTTCAAGAGAGACAGGAATATCTTATCTAGGATATAATGAAGTTGTGAAAGATTACACCAAACTTATGTTGAGAGTTGGAGAGTTGGGAGGGCAAGAGGTTCCTTCGGCTTCTCCAGGTTTTTCTAAAATTTATTTTGCAAAAGATTCAAATGGAACAAAATTTTTAGAGCATTATCGGGCAGAAGCATCTAAAAAATCATCTAGACTTGAAGTTATTTTTATAGAATAGTTTTTATAGTTTAGAAATTTTTTATAAAGATGATAGAAGAAATTTTTTTAGGAATATTGCAAGCGATTACTGAGTTTCTGCCAATTTCCTCTTCAGGGCACCTAGCCTTATTTTCTAGTTATTTTTCTGAGCCAAATCTTTTTTTGTTTAGTGTTTTACATTTTGCATCTTTGGTTGCTGTTTTGATTTTTACCAGAAAAGAACTTTTTAAGATGATTAAAATGGATAAAAAATACTCTCATTGGTGGTTTTATGTTTTCATTGCCACTATCCCTGCAGTATTGTTTGGCTTAATTTTTCAAAATGCAATTGAGTCTACATTTTTTAATGTTCGCTTCCTAGGTTTTGCCTTTATTTTTACAGGAGGCCTTTTATTGTCGACTAAAATTGCAAACCCTGAAAAAAATTTAAAATTGAAAAATTCTTTTTTGATTGGATTGTTACAAACATTTGCATTATTTCCAGGTGTTTCAAGAAGTGGAATGACTATTTCTACAGGATTGTTGGCCGATGTTAAAAAAGAAGAGGCTGTTAAATTTTCATTTATTTTATTTATCCCTTTAGTTTTTGGGGCATTAATATTGGAACTAGGAAAATTTTATATTGATTTTGCATTAGTAATTAGTTTTTTTGTTTGTCTATTCATGAGCTTGTTTAGTCTTAAGGCCTTGCAATTTATTGTTAAAAAAGATTATTTTTGGATGTTTTCATTTTACTGTTTTGCCCTAGGGATATTTGTTTTATTCTTTTAATTTGTCTTCTATTCTTTTAATTTTTCTTTTAAGTTGTTTTTGTTTTTTCTTTCTTCCAAGTTTTGTTATTGTAATCATTATAGCTATTACGACAATTGTTACAATCACTGCAGAGATTACGTCATAAACCCATGCTTTTTGTGCTAATCCTGAGTTTACTAAGAATTCGTTTATGATTGACCTTATTGCATCTCTCCAAACCAGAGCAATAATAAATCCAAAACTTGCAACTACTGGCCCCAAAACATCTGTCTTGATTTCCTCTCTTAATGCAATCATCTCGGCCTTTATTCTAGAAATCACTTCTTTTTTTGGTAACTTTTCTTTTGGCATTGATTATAGAGGTTTTTACATTTTATAAGGTTTATGCGAAAGTTTTTAAGGGGCTTTTTGTTAAATTAAATATGGCAGAAAAAGGTCAAATGATCAAGGTAGAATACGAAGGTAGATTTGAAAACGGAGAAGTTTTTGATTCTTCTAGTCACGGCGATCATTCTCATCCTTTGGAGTTTGAATTAGGTGCTGGTACCGTTATTAAGGGTTTTGAGAAAGCTGTAGAAAATATGAATGAAGGAGATGAAAAGGAGTTTGAGGTCTTACCTGAAGAAGCTTATGGTGAAAGAAACGAGGAACTTATACAAGAAATTCCAAAGGAATCGTTTGGAGATAATCCTCATGTTAAAGAAGGGGCTACACTAGTTTTGCAAACACCTCAGGGAAAGATGCCTGTTCAAGTTAAGGAAATTAAAGGAGATAAAGTTGTATTAGATTTAAACCACCCATTAGCAGGGAAGAAATTAATTTTTAAGATTAAAGTTGTAGGAATTGGTAATTCTAAATAATGTAAGGAGGTTAAAATGAAGATTTTTGTAGGAAATTTGGCGTGGGGCGTAAGTGATGATGAGTTAAAGAATACTTTTTCTGAATTCGGAGATATCACTGACGCAGTAGTTATCAAAGATAGATTTACAAAGAGATCTAAAGGATTTGGTTTTGTTGAATTTGCTGATGCAGCTGCGGCTGAAAAAGCAATCCAGGAAATGAACGGCAAGGAAGTTAGTGGAAGAGAACTAAAAGTTGCTGAAGCAAAGCCAAAAGAAGATAACAGAGAATAAACCTCATTAGGTTATTGATTTTTTTATTTTCTAAGTTTTATTTTTAACTTAGGTTGGGTAAGTGAACGAAATGTTTTTGTTGTTGTTTTTATGAATATAGTTGGAAGGTTTTTAGTTTAGAGGGGACTACTAGATTTGTTTTTGCAGGACATTATTGAGATGAAATTTTTAATAATATTTTTACAAAAAAGAATCCAGAAATATTTGGAAAAGGGGGACTCTGAAATAATTTAAGTGCTCGGGGTTAAATAAGGTAGATCGGTCTGGAACATGCAGTAATACCGGCAGACAAATAAACAAGACTATTGAAGCTTCGTAAGGGGGAGTTATTTGGTCTTGATGGTTTGTAGGTTTTATATTTTAGATATAAAATAAACAAAGGTCAGCTTAGTGAACAAAGCAGTTTAGTCGTTTTGATTATTATAAATTTGAGTAGTTTTGATACATAAAAATGAAAATCTTCCCTGAGAAAGGCTTAAAATGATTGTTTTAAAGGTTCAGATAATGTATATTGTGCGAATGTTTGTTGAAAAATAAGCGAATTGTACCACATGGTGAGGATTATGGCGAACTTTTTGGTCGGGCAATTTGTTTGGGGGGGAGTTTTGAGAGTTTTAGAAGAATTTTGAGTTTTATGGTAAATCAAGACGCACGCCTTTTTCCCTTGCGTCAGCGATTAATGCTGCTTTGTTGTGTTTATTTATTTCCTCAGAAATATTAGCTTTGCACTTTGGTTGGCTTTGTGAAAAACTAGTGTTATCGATTATTTTTTCTAAGCCTTTGTTTTTAAGGATTTCCTGTGCTTTTGATTTAGCGGCGCCATATGCCTTTTTTCTTGCTTCGGAAATTTCATGAGCTATTCCAATAATTGTTTCATGAGTGTCATAACCCCTAGGAATTGAATTTTGAGACCTATATTCTAATTTAACTATATGATGGCCCTCAATAGGTTCGGGCTCATAAAAATATCTTGCATTTAATGTTCTTTCTTCAGTTATTAGTTTTTGTCCATATGTTGATTCTTCAAATTTTTTTGTGGATACTCTAATAAAAAAAGAATCATCTTCTTCAATCAAGGTTACTTTATCTTCCATGAATTAATAAATTTTTCAGACTTTATAAGATTATACATGCTAGAATTCAATTAATCTTAGGATTCCTACTAACAATAGGTAGATTCCGATTGCATAGTTTAGGACTTTTGGCCAGATTAATACAATTATCCCGACAATTATTGAAAGAATTGCAGTTATTGTAAGAGTTATTTGTGCCATGTTGTATTAAAGTAAGGGTGGTTTATATATCTTGGGATTTTGGAGCTACTTATTTCTGTTATTGGCGCGAGGTTGTGCACTTAGGTGAGGTAAGTGAAAGGTAAGAAAAAGAGGTGTTGTTTAGGGGTTAGAAAATAGAGAGAGCATAAAAAAAATAAAAAAATAAAAAAATAATGTTGAGATTTATTTATTAAATACTGCAACAATTACACTAATTATTGCGCCAATTACGACAATCCATCCAGCCACTTGCATTACAACAAGCGGAAGGAAAGGCACAGATAGTGTTCCGTAGATCATCCCAAAACCAACTGCTAGTGATACTAGTATTCCAGTTAGCCATGCAACAATCCCCAATAATCCTTTTTCCATTTTAACCTCCTTTTTTTTGAATTTTCATTCCTTTGATTTTGTAACGAAATGAATTATTAAAAATGTTGCGATAAATGAAATTGCAATAATTAATGCATAAGTTTGTGCTAGGCTTGGAGTATATCCAAGATATAATTTTGAAAGATTTGAAGCCATTTCAGTGTCTGGATTTATTGAACAAAAATCCCAAGTGTATTTTGGATTAGGAACATTTGGGGAAGTTTGACAGGGGACAATTTTTGCAAAAAAAGCAGAGAAAAAAATAATCAAAGCAATTACTAAAGAATAAGTGATTTTCCTAGGTAATTTCATAAAGAACACTAGGCTTCCAAGTTTATAAACTTTATTTAATCTTGGGAATTTAAAAAATAACAAACAAATTTCTAGCAATTTCAATAGAATAAGCCCCTTGTTTAAACAGCTGTTTAAGTTTTTAGGGGGTTGTTTAAACAACCAACAGCGTTTAAACAGTTGTTTAAGTCTTTTTTTATATTTTAAGGGTTTAAAATTATTTTATCGTCTATGTTTAAGGCTGTTTAAGTTTTGGACAGCTGTCCAAAAATGCCTTATTTTGTTGTTTAAACACTCATTTTTGTTGATTTTGAGTAATAAAAAGAGAAACATTTATAAATTATAATCTGCAGGAATTAATAAGATGTTTGGATTTTTTAAGAAAAAAAAGAGGCTTGAAAAACTAGAAAAAGAGATTCAGGATTCCTTTGAGCATGTGAAAAAAGACTTTGGAAAAGTTAGCCAGTGGATAACCCATCTCGACGGAAAACACACTTCTCATGAAGATGAATTAGATTGTTTAAAGGATGCAATTTCTGAACTAAAAAATGACATGCAAGAGGTAAAAGATTTTGTTTCTTTCTTTGGACCTCACTTGTCCAAACAGCTGTTCAAACAGACACCAACAGCTGTCCAAAAACAGACAGGGGGGGAGGCTGTTCAAACACCTGTTCAAACAGCTGTTCAAACAGGCTTTTTAGAGGGATTAACTGTAATGGAGAGAGCAATTGTATGGGCATTGATTAATGCAGATATGAAGTTGAGTTATGAAGATCTTGCTGCACTGCTTGGAAAAGGAAAAAGCACTATTAGGGGCCAAATTAATGGGATAAAACAGAAAAGTGAGAGTTTAATTAAAGAGGTTACAGAGCCAAATGGTAAAAAAAGATTATATGTGCCAGAGGAAACAAGGAATTTTATACTCAAAAGTGTAAAAGTGAGGGTTGATAATAAAAATAAATCAAAGAAAAAGAAAAAAGAGTGAAAATTTAGTGTAAAAGTGAGAGGGTTTATAGTCAAAATGGTAAAAAATAAAAAGAGAGGGTTCAAAAAAGTGGAAAAGTTTAGACTTTTTTGAAATTTCAGTTAAAAAGTGAGGTCTTTTTTGCTAAGATCTTGCTTTTTAAAGAGTGAGGGTGCCAAGGAAAAATTAAACTTGGTGAAAATAAAAAGATTGTGAAGACGGATGATATAAAATCTTGAAAGTGAAAGTAATTTTTAAGATAAGTTATTCGTTTAAACGATTATTAGTTGAGACTCTATTTTCATAGCTCTCTTAGGCGAATTATCGTCGACAAAGTAGCGACCTTTTGTAAATCAGATGAGATTTGTAGCAATATTTTTTTGTTATTTTGCTTTATTTTTTGTAAAGGTATGCCTTTTTTTATTAGCCTATTTGTATAATCTCTTATAGAGGATTCTGAGAGATTTAAATGATTTGCAATGGTTTTATATGTGATTTCGTCAAAATTCTGTTCCTGAAAGCTATAAATAGTACTAAAAACAAGCATTTCCTGGGGTGTTAATCGCTTAAATTTTATCCTTATTTCTTTTTTGATTGTGTCTAAGGAGTCAAGCATCTTTCTTGCTTTTTGAAAGTCGTTGTTATCTCTGTTGGGAGCATCTTGAGTGTAATTTTGTGTCTGTTGGTTTGTCTGTCTGTTTGTCTGTTTGTCTGTTGGAACCCCCTTATTTCCTGTGGAGATATTAGAATTTGAGGTGTAGAGAGGCTCTAGAGGCTTTTTATGTGTTGGAATATGTGTCGAAGTGTTGGAATTGTCTGTTTGTCTGTTTGTTGGATGGGGAGTTTGTGTTGAGGTTTGTGTTGTAATATTTTGAGTATTTTTAATAGAATTTAGTTTTGTTTTCAGTGAAATAATTTCATTTTTAAGAAAATCCATGTCTTTTTTTATTTTTTGAAATGCCTCTTTTATTGGATCAACCATTTTTGAATAAAATGGTTAGAGTTTATAATGTTTATTAGTATAGAATAGCTATTTTATGATGGTTATTTTAATGTTTTTTTGTATGCGCTGTGTGTTTTATTTGAAAGTCTCCATCTTAGCCTTCTTGAGTAGGTTATGCCTTGAGAATTTTTGTTGATTTTTACTATAAGTTTCTTTTTTTCTAGGTCTAAAAGTAGTTTTTTTGTAAATTCTTCGTCTCTTGCTATTTCTTTTGCGATGTCTGCTGTAAATATTTGTTTAGGGAATGTTTGAAATAAAAGAAATAGGATTTGTTCTTGGATTTTTTGTTGTTTTTGTTGAGATATTTTAGGCATTAGTTAAGATAGTTATTCGGTTTTATATAGTTTTGTAGTTAGAAAGGTATTTAAAATTAAGATTACAAAATGAAATATGCAAAAGAGGGTGGTTGGGAGCATTGTGATTTGTTTTGTTTTGTTAGTTGGTTTTGTGTCAGGTATTTACTTTCCTGAAGATTGTTCTGAGGCAGAGATGAAAAAGGCTTGGAATGAGTTTTTTGTTGATGATGTTTCTAGCTTGGATGTTTATGTTAATGGGAACAGTAATTATGATTCTGAATGTATTGCTTTGTCTTTAGGGGAGAATGCAAGGGTTTTGAGAGGGTGGATTCAGGAGAATCAGAAGGATATAGTTAAAGAGTTGTGGGGATATAACTTTAATCTTAGTTCGGAGGGAGATTCACATATTGGAAGTGTTAATTCGTATAGTGATTGGGAGTTATTATTGGAGGATTTTGAGGATGGAAAATACATTGAAAATAGGAGTAATCTTGTTGATAGTGAGTTTGAAGCAAAACAAGTTGCAGAAAGTGTTTTTGAGGTTTTGTTAGATAATATTTCTTTAGATACAGGGGGTTTTGGTTGGAGTGATGAAAGATTTTTTTATGGTAAGGGGATTCTTTATGTGGATATTTTGAAAAATATTGGACATGATCATCTTAGAAAGTTAGAAGTCATATTTAAAACTTTAAAATTAAAGAAATTAAAAGATTTTGATCTTGATGAGAACGAAGGTTGGGAGAATTATGGGGATTTAGATAGTTATGTTGTTAAAGATGACGTAGGGGAGTTCTGGTTTGGTTATTCTGTTTATGATTCTGATAAAAAAGTTTGGAAAAATGGGAGTAAGGGGATTGATGTGGGCATTAATTCTGATAATTTTTTGAAATTTAGGCCAAAGGTAGATTATGTAGGTAAGGAAATTTTTAGAATCCATGTTTATGCCGGAAACAAAAGTTCAGAAAATGTTGTTTTAGAGAATGTTTCTAATAACTTTAGTGTTTCTGTTGCAAAAAATGAAAAACCTGTTTTTGATGAAGCCTATGCTGAATTAATTTTGAACAATAATGAGAATTATACATTTGATTTATATGAGATTTTTGAGGATGACGATAGTGAATTAGGGTTTAAGATTAATTATTCAGGTTATTTTAGTGCTAAATTAAACAAGGGGAAGTTGAAAGTTTTCCCACAAAAGGATGTAGTGGGCAATGGGAGCATGTATCTTACTGCAAATGATGAAGAATATGAGATAGAAAGTGGAAAAATTGTGGTTGTTGTCAAAAATCCTGATGAAGATTATGAGGGTGTGAATAATAATAGTAATGATGAAGAGGAAGAAAAGTTTGAAATTAAGAATTTTAGTGAGGTTGAAAAGAAAAATTTTACAAAAGGGGAGAATTTAGAATTTTTTGTTGAGGTTGAGGGCGAGAATGTTACATATGAATGGTTTGTTAATAATGAAAGTGTAAATAAAACAGAAAACAAGGTGAATTTTTCTGATTTAGGGGTAGGAGAATATGAGGTGAGGGTAGATGTTACCAAGGATGGAGAGAAACTATCTAAAAAATGGGATGTGGTTGTTGAAGAAAGTAATATTAATTGGCTTTTTTGGGGTTTGATTGGGATAATTGTTGGTTGTGTTTTGCTTTTGATTGGTTTTTTGTTGTTTTATGTTATAAATATGCAAAGAAAAAAGAAAATAAATGTTGAAGAAAGAGAATCTAGTGAAAAAACTCAGGAGTATTTGCAACAACTTAATGAAAATGATGAACAAGTTGGCGAAAATGAGGAAAAGAGTAATAAAAAGGTTGAAAATAAAGAAGGAGAAAAGATGGAAAATAAAACAAATGATCAATCATCATCCTGTTCTGATTTTCATATAAATTTAAGATTAATAACAGATATTTTTGCATATGCAGGAATTGAGGATAAAGAAATAGAAACCGTTAAAAATAATATAATTAGTAGATACAAATGGTTTTCAAAGGATGGATTTTTTAATCTTTTTAATAAGATTTTAAATGATAATAATATAGAAAGTATAACACCACAAGAAATAGAAAATTATATAAGACCGGTTCTTAGTAAATTACCAAATGTGAATTTCATACAAAAACAGCATGAAAATTTTTAT
>CAYOTW010000038.1:0-8758 GCA_964407005.1 Candidatus Woesearchaeota archaeon
AAAAATGAAAAAAGTAACATATAGAGAGGGGAAAAAGAAAAAACAAATTTTTGCAAAATCTGTCTCAATCTTTTCTCCAGGACTAATGTTTAACTTTCACAAAACTCCAATACTATTCAACTTAAAAAAAGAAAAAAAATTTTCAATATTCTCGGTATTTTGCAAACCTTTCACAGCAATCTGGCTAGACAAAAACTTTAATACAACCCAAATCATCGACGTTAAAAACTGGAGATTAAAAATTTCAGGAAGGGGAAAATACCTTTTAGAGATTCCAAAAAATAAACATTGACAACTTTCAAAGAATAACAATCTCTCGTCGAGCAAAACGAAACATTTAAATATAAAATCTTATTGAGTATATCATTGTTCAAAAAGGAGGTGTTAAATGGGAAAGATTATTGCTAAAAACGTCATCGAAAGAAAGCCAGGTTATCTTTATTATGTAGATTCTAAAGGTAATGTTTGCGAAGCAAAAATGGCAAGAGGTGGCAAAAAGAAAAAGAAAAAGTCTGCTAAAAAGACTACTAAAAAGGCTACAAAAAAAGCTAAAAAAAAGAAAAAGTAAACATTCTTAATTTTTTATTTTAATATCATACTCAATGAATCCTTGTCAAAGGGAAGACAGGGATTCATTCATATTTTTTATTTTATTTACCACAAACTTTTTATATCCTCTTTAACTCCCTAACCTATGAGCATCATAACAAATTATGTTTATAGTCAAACAATAAGAGCACTCCAAAAAGAGTATCCTATTCAACGAAGCGAAATAGAAACAGACCTAAAAAGATGTACAAGTCAGATGCCAATATTCTTACAAAATAAACATCCAAAAGGAGCAGAATACAAATCAGCAATAATCTCTGCAACTCAGGAAATCGCACACCCTATTAGAACATTATTAGAATCCATTGCATCCATTTTCTAAACAATATTTTTAAACCAAAACCCCTATCTAATTCTATGAAAACTCAATACATCCTCGGAATAGAATCAACAGCACACACATTTGGAATTGCAATATTATCTCTAGAAAAAAACATCAAAGATACAAAAATCCTATGCAATATAAAAGACTCATACACTACTGAAAAAGGAGGAATGGTCCCAATGCAAGTTGCAGAACACCACAATAAAATCGCAAACAGCCTATACAAAAAAGCACTACAAGAAGCAAATATAAAAGAAGAACAAATCAAAGTAATTGCATTCTCAAACGCTCCCGGACTAGCCCCTTGTTTAATAGAAGGAATGAAATTTGCAAAATCAAAAGCCAAAGAAATCAACATTCCAATAATCCCTGTAAACCATTGCATCGCTCACCTTGAGATAGGTTCAATATTAAAACCAGGACCAAAAGATCCAGTCCTACTCTATGCCTCAGGTGCAAACACTCAAATCATAGCATACGAAGCAGAAAAATACAGAGTATTCGGAGAAACCCTTGATTTAGGAGTAGGAAATTTCATAGACACTTTTGCAAGACACGCAGGACTCGGTTTTCCAGGCGGACCAAAAATTCAAAAACTAGCAGAACAATCTTCAAAAGAATTAATTGAACTACCTTACTCAATCAAAGGAATGGATCTCTCATTCTCAGGATTACAAACAAAACTTAAACAACTCCTAGACTCAAAAAAACACTCATTAATAGAATTATCTTACTCAATGCAAGAAACAGTCTTTGCAATGCTTGTAGAAGCTGCAGAAAGGGCCCTATCCCACACAGGGAAAAAAGAATTACTCCTTGGAGGAGGAGTAGCATGTAACACAAGACTACAAGAAATGTGTAAAAAAATGTGCCAAGAAAGAGAAGAAAAAACAAAGTTCTTCTGTCCGCCAAATTCACTTTTAGTAGACAACGCAGCAATGATTGCATACCTGGGAATAAAAATATTTAACTCAAAAAAATTTAACCCTAAAAAAATACAAGACATAGACATAGCACCAAGAGAAAGAACCGACGATCTAGAAGTTTACTGGAAATAATTACCACTCAACATTTTCAATATCCTGTCGTTCATACAAAAACTCATTCTTTAACATATAAAACTCTAAACTAGATTCAACCTGGTCATCAAAATATCTCAACTGAGCATCCTCATCCTTCTCCTCATCAAAAATATCAATATACATCTCTTTAGTATCTCCATGGTCAAGAGTAATTCCCTGATCGTCTACCTCCCACTCTCTTCCATCAACCTTAATCTTATCGCCCTGCTTCAACTCAGCAACAGGCTTTGATGCTTTTAACTTAACCATAAAACAATAAACCAAAATTTATTTATAAATTTATCTAGTTAAATCAATAACTCTTCCCAACATAAGCCCAATAATCAGAATCATTTCCACAAACAATACACTTCTCCTCATTAACCTTCCTATTAGAATCAATCCACAAACTCTTCACACCCGCACTCTCTGCCTTTAAAACATCCTCACACTCCCTTAAAGAACACAATGGAACATTAACAATCTTCTTCTCTTTAATCTTCTCCTTCAAAATATCTAAACTATCTGCTTCGTCTAAAGAACCTAATAACAACTTCTTAGAATTCTCAAACAAAGACTTCTGAACATCATCCAAGGTCTTTTTAACAACCTTCTCAACATCCTTAAAACTAACCTCTAACTTCTCACCAGAATCTCTTCTAACCAAAACAACCTGTTGTTTTTCCAAATCCTTAGGACCCAACTCAATCCTCAACGGAATCCCCTTCATCTCCCACTCATTAAACTTATACCCTGGCTTATACTCTTGCCTAGCATCAACAAATACATTAAAACTCTTCAAAGCCTCAGCAACTTCCTCAGCCTTCTTAATAACCTCATCTTCCTTTCCTTTAATCAAAATAGGGACAATCACAGCCTTATTAGATGCAACTTTTGGAGGAATAACAAGGCCCTTTTCATCAGAATGAACAGCAAACATCACGCCCAACAACCGAGTTGAAATTGCATAAGTATTCTGCCAAACATACTGCTCTTTTTCATCAACATCTGTAAATTTAATATCATAGGCCTTTGCAAAATTCTGCCCATCGTGATGAAAACAACAACCCTCTATTGCTTTCCCATTTGGCATAACATAATGAATCTTCTCTGAAAAAACAGCACCTGCAAATTTTTCCTTATCAGTTTTCCTACCATAAATACCATACAACCCTAAATAATCCTCGCAAACATCCTTATACGCTTTCATAACCTCTTGCCCTTCTTTCAATGCTTCTTTCTCACTAGCCAAAGCAGTATGTAACTCATTCCATAAAAATTCCCTTGTTCTCAAAAATGGAACAGGGTGTTTAAACTCCCACCTAACAACATTATTCCATTGATTAATCTTCAAAGGCAAATCCCTCCAACTCCTAATCCACTTAGAATAAGTAGGATACATAATCGCCTCACTTGTAGGCCTCACAGCAAGTCGCTCACTCAATTCATTACTCCCTGTATGAGTAACCCACGCAACCTCTGGATTAAAACCTTCAATATGATCAGCTTCTTTTTCCAAAAACTTCTCTGGAATAAACAACGGAAAATAAGCATTCTTAATCCCCAACTTCTTAAACCTCTTATCAGTCTCCTCCTTAATCTTCTCCCAAATAGAATAACTCGCAGGCCTAAAAACAATAGCCCCCGAAACATCAGTATAATCTGCCAAATCAGCCTTAATCATCAACTCAGTAAACCACTCAGAAAAATCATCCTTCTCAGCCTGAATCGCTTTCTCATCCTTTACCATATTCCTACATAATTCTAATCTTTAAAAGACTTTCTTTCAAAAATATTAGGTTTCGCTTTTTCAACAAACCCCAAAACATAAGGTTCAATCTCTCCAAACAAATAACTTTTCTGCAAATTTCTCCTACCTTCTCTTATCAAATCAATCTCTTCCAAATCATCCTTAGAAAACTCTCTCCCATACTCCTCTCTCTGATGCTCTAAATAATCATCCAACACAAAACCAATCCTAGAAACCCTTAACACACTTCCATTTACAAGGAATACAATCTTGCTCTTTCAAGCCATCAAACCAGATGCCTCCGATATCCATAAAAATACATAGAAAAATAATTTATAAAACTTACGGGTCTACGAGGATTCGAACCTCGATCAACTGGTCCGAAGCCAGTTATTCTATCCCTTAAACTATAGACCCTAATTCCTCTAAAAACCCATAATTTAAAAACTATTTGATTAATCTATCTCCTCAATCTCCTTCCCAGTTTTAACAGATTTTTCATTCTTCAAAACATTCTTCTTAGAGGAAAACTCGTCCTTAGCCTTTATCAACAACCAATTCTTTTTAGAATTTTTCAGTTTTATCAAACCAAACCTTCCCTTCAACTTCTTCCCATGCAATTCAATTTCAATCTTCCCATCTTCATAAGACTGAAACATTGAATCTTTCAAATTTTCATATTCCCCCTTATCCCATAACAAAACACTTCCTGCACCATAATTTCCTTCAGAAATCTTTCCTTCAAATTCAGCATAATCAATAGGATGGTCTTCAGTTTCAATCGCCAATCTCTTTTCAGAGGGATTTAAAGAAGGCCCCTTGGGAATCGCCCAAGACTTCAAAACATCCCCCATCTTCAATCTAAAATCATAATGTAAATTTGTAGCATCATGCTTTTGAACAACAAAAATATTCTTAGAACTTTCCCCTCCTCCTGGCTCTGAAGATTTTTTCAAATCCCTTTTTTTCCTATACTCGCCTAATCCCATAAATAAAAAAAGAATCCAAATTATTTAAGTTTGAGTGTTAAATTCCACGAAAACTATTTAAAAAACAAAACCACATAAAAACATGGATAAAAAATTCTGGGGTGCGACATTTACACTAACAGGAACAATTATCGGCGCTGGAATCCTAGGATTGCCCTATGTATTCTCACAATCAGGTTTTCTCTACGGATTATTCTGGCTAATAATTCTAAGCGCGATAATGTTAGTAATCTCCCTAGCACTAGGAGAAGTAGTCCAAAACACAAAAGGAAATCACCAACTTGCAGGCTATGCAAAAAAATACCTTGGAAAAACAGGACAAAAAATAGTAATACTTGCAATGTTCATAGAAATTTATGCTGCAACACTAGCCTACCTAATCGGAGAAGCCCAAAGTCTATCCCAGATATTTACAGGCTCTCTAAACTATGCAATCCTCTTCGGAATAGGATTCTGGCTTATAATGACTTTTCTAATGCACGAAGGATTAAAAGGGCTGAAAAAAATAGAAACATATGGAGTTTTAGCAGTTATCCTAATTGTAATTAGTTTATTCTTTTATTTATTTCCACAAATACAATCTCAAAACCTATCAATAGTAAGTAACCAAAATTTCTTCTTTCCAATCGGGGTAATCCTATTTGCATTTCTCGGATTTACATCAATACCCGAACTTAAAATGGAGATAAAAGGAGAAATAAAAAACCTAAAAAAAGCAATCATCGTAGGAAGTTTAATCCCATTAATCCTATACATTTTATTCACGTTCACTTTTGTTGGAACCCTTGGAAAAAACATAAACCCTGTGGCAACATTATCTTTTGGACCAATTGTGACAATCCTCGGAATATTCACGATGCTAACTTCTTACTTTGTCTTATCTTTCTCATTAAAAGACATGTTACAATACGACCTAAACCTATCCAGACCAAAGGTATTTTTCTGGACATCGATCTTTCCCTTATTCCTTTTCCTTATTGTATCATCCCTCAAATTCATAGATTTTGCAACAGTCCTAAGCGTCGGAGGAGCACTAGCCGCAACACTATTAGGAATAACGGTTTTAATTATGAATCATAAAGCAAAAATCAAATCAAAAAATAGACTTAAAATTTCTAAAAAAATAATAATTATAATCTCAATAATTTTAATAGCCGGAACAATTTTACAAATAAAAAATTCACTCTTCTAAAATTCTTAACAGACAATCCCTCGCAACCTTAAAATCAGCTCTCCTATTTGCCTTTTTCATAACTTGCCCCATTAAAAAATTCAACGACTTTGTATTCCCATTCTTAAAATCACTCACTGATTCAGGATTCTCCTCAATAACCTCTCTACAAAAAGAATCTACATCTTCAGAATCAAGATTTTCTAATTCTCCTTTCTCCTTAACAGAAAAACTCTTTGGAATAAAATCATTCATAACCTGCTTTGCTTTCAATGGCGTAACTTTCTTATCCTCAACAAGCTCTATTAATTCAGCTAAATGTTTAGGTTTAATCTCCACATCAGCATCTTCCAATGTCTTTCGATTATAATTCAAAATCCTCAACAATTCAATAGTAATCCAAGATAAATAATCCTTAACATCCCCCTTGATATGTTTATTCAACTCCTCAACAAATTCCACTAACTCTAAATTCCGTGTTAAAATCTCTGCATTCTTTTTATCAATCCCATACTCACTAATCAACTTCTCCAACTTCACCTCAGGCATCTCTGGCAGATTATCTTCAATATTTTTCACAAAATCAAAATCATAAACAATCACTGGCAAATCAGGATCTTGAATAAACCTATAATCCTGGGCAGCCTCTTTCTCCCTCATCTTAACTGTCTTCCCCAACTTTTCATTATACGCCAAAGTTTCTCTTTCCTGAACAATTCCCTTCTCATAATTCTCTAACTGCCTCTTAACCTCATACTCAATTGCATAACCGATATTCTCAATAGAATTCAAATTCTTAATCTCTGCCCTATCTCCATAAGTGGAAACATTAACATCTGCCTTAATGCCTGCATTCTTTCTAATTGCCTTAATATAAGACAAAGAATGAACCAACTTCTTCAACCATTCAACAACTTCCTCGGCAGAAGAAAAATCAGGATCTGTAACAATCTCCACCAGGGGTAAACCACTTCTATTATAATTCACCCTCCCTGTGTCTGGATTCCACTGGGCAGGATCTTCTTCTAAATGGCATTCAGTAATCCCAATTTCATGAAATTTACCTTTAACACAACAAGGAATAGCATGCGCCCCAGAAATCGTATTCTGATAACCCTTAGGCAAATCAGCCCAATTATAATGCTTCCTATACCAAATCAAATCCTTTTTAGAAACACTACAACCCAAAACCTTCCCAATTTCAAAAACCTTTTTAACAGCTTCCTTATTCGGCAACATCGGTTTACTCCCTGGCTGACCAGTACAAATAGGACAAATATGCGAATTTACAGGACCCTCAGCAGTTTTACACATACAAAATAACTTCTCGTGAGTATCTAAATATCCATGGATCTCTAAACCTATCTTAATTGGAAAATCAGTTTCTACCATAATTAATACAAAAAATCTCACTTTAATAAACTTTTTATACGCCTACTATCTTAATCAAATATGAATTTAACACAAAAAGTTGAAAAAATAAAAAAACAAGAATTAACTGCTGTAGAAAATGTCATACAATTCGGTAAAAAAATTGAGGAACTTAAAGACCTCAACATATTCTTAAAACGAAATGAAAACGCACTAGAAAAAGCAAAAGAAATTGACAAAAAAATAAAAAATAATAAGCAAGTAGGAAAACTTGCAGGACTATGTTTTGCAGTTAAATCAAATATCTGTGTAAAAGGATTAGAAACCAACTGTGCCTCAAAAGTATTAGAAAATTTTGTAGCACCATTTAATGCCACAATAATCAACAAATTAATTGCAGAAGATGCAATAATCCTTGGAATGGTAAACATGGATGAATTTGCCTGTGGAGCTTCAGGAGAGACATCTGCATTTGAACCTACCAAAAACCCCATAAACAAAGAAATGATTCCCGGAGGCTCTTCATCAGGCTCAGCTGCAGCAGTATCAGCAGAACTCTGCGATTTCTCCCTTGGCTCGGACACAGGAGGTTCAATAAGAAATCCGGCCTCCCATTGTAACATCGTAGGATTAAAACCAACCTATGGCTCAGTCTCTCGTTATGGTTTAATAGATATGACTATGTCATTTGATGTAATCGGACCCCTAACAAAAAACTCAGAAGATTCAAAACTAATCTATGGAATAATAAAAGGCCAGGATAATTTTGATTCAACCACTCAGTTAATAGAATCAACTAAAAAAGAAATTAAAACTATTGGTCTAGTAGATGTATCTGATTTTACAACTCCTGAAATCCAAAAAATTATAGAAGACAAAACAAGTGAAATTGCAAAACAAAATAACTATAAAATAAAAAAAATAAAACTCCCCCTAGACATTGCAATTCAAACATATTACCTTCTAGTTTATGTAGAGTTCTTTTCAGCAACCAGAAAATTTGACGGAAGAAGATTTGGTTTTAAAATTGAAGACAAAGCAGGAGAAGAAGTTTTAAGAAGAATTTTCGGAGGAGAAGAAATTACAAAAGCAGAACATAAAGGAAGACATTACAACAAAGCACTAAATGCAAGAAAAGAAATAAAACAACAATTTGAAAAAATATTCAAAGAAGTCGACGCCATAGTATTACCAACAGTCCCAAAACTTGCTCATAAAATAGGGAAAAAAATAACTCCTGAAGAAATGTATGCTTATGATGTTTTCACCTGCCTGCCAAATATATCTGGAAATCCTGCAATCTCAATTCCAGCAGGATTTATAGAGGAAGACAAAATCAAAAAACCAATAGGACTACAAATCATTGCACCTCATTTTGAAGAGGAAACATTATTCTCATTAGGGGAGAAAATCCAAGAACTTAGTTAATAATCTTCTTCATATCCTCGCTAATAAAATGAGTCGGCCGTTTACCAGAATAAC
>CAYOTW010000039.1:0-8455 GCA_964407005.1 Candidatus Woesearchaeota archaeon
AAATGCTCAAGAAATTTTCAATTTCTTGTTGTCTAAGAAACCCTTTTTGTAAAAGGGTTTGTTATTGGCAACGTCGTATTCTAACCACTAAACTACCCACGCATAAAATAATAATCCTATAAACCTTTTTAAAATTAATGACTATCCACACTTATAATTCAATCCTTTTCTTTCTGTCCCTGTTTCATAATTTTTAACTTGAAAACCTTTATCCAAATCTCTACGAACATCCTGGATAACTGTGTTGAGATAATCTTTTTGAATCTCTTTAGAAATATTTGCTCCTAAACCACTAACTAAAACAACCCCTGCAAGAATTTTAAACAATCCATTGTTTAAATTATTCTCTTTAACCATAAATAAGGGAACATTAGTTAATTTATAAATCTTACTAATTGTAACTACTAGAAAGAAACTACATAACAAAAGATTTATAAACCCAGAGTATACTAAAGTATAATGAAAAGAAAAACAATTTCCTATCTATTGGCAGGAGCATTAGCAGCAGGAGTAGCTACTGGCTCATACATTTCCTCTTTAAAACAAAGAGCAAGAGCTTCAGAAGATACACAACTAAGAACTCCTGGCTTTAATGCAAACATATTCGCATATGGAATAATGGGAACAGCATTAGCATCACCCATTATAAATTACGAAAGAAGAAAAAACAATGACAGATCATAAATCACTAGAAGAAAAAACAATAACAGGAATAGAATTAATGAAAATAATAAAAGATTATTTCAAGATTCAATCAAAAAAAGGTTGGGAAAATTTACAAGCAAAAAGACTTGCAAAATCAGGAGAAGAATACAATCATATAAAATATTCAGACGGAGAAAATTACCTAATTGCTCGTCTTCCACCTATAACTCCTTTAACTTCAAGAAAATATCGTCTAATTGAGACGGGCTCTGAAAACCCTAGCATCAGGACTCAATAACAATACATGATCTCCCTTAAATCTCACCCCTCTAGCAATCTTTTGAATTAACTCTCTCCTGGCTTTATCCATATAAAATTCCATAAACTTATGGGGTTGTTCTTTCTTTAAAATCTTCCAAAATAAACCCTTAATATTTGGATACGGATATTTAGTCAAAATAATTGAATTACACTTTTCTCCAGCAAAATCAACTCCTCTTGAACACTTAGTTGTAAACAAAACATCAGTATGCCCTCTTCTAAAATTCTCAACAAGGGAATTACTTTTATCTCTCCTCTGCAAATCAAGCAATTCCTCTTTTGAAATCACTGAATTAACTCCAAATTGCTCTTTTTCATATTCAGAAGGCAAATCAGAAAAAGCATTAACATGGACCAAGGCAGGCTTTTTAGCATTCTTAACACAAGCCTCCAATGCCTTAAGATAGTCTCCTCTAGTAACCTGTCCAGAAGCAAAATTAGAATATTTACAATCCTTCTCTAAACCAGTCCTATACTTTGTAATAGTTCCAGGATTTTGAGTTTCTGCATCCACAATTTTAAAATCTCTCAAACCAAAAATATCTCTCAAAACCTGTTCAGAATGCAATGTTCCAGACATCAAAACTAAAACATCATTAGATTCCACAATCTCCTTAAATCTTTGAGCAAGATTAATAGAAACAAGGCTAGCATAAACCACATCTGTTTTTTTAGAACCAAACAAACTCTCCTGTCCAGAAGAATTAAATTCATAAGAAACATAAGTTTCCTCTAAAAGTTTTTCAAAGGCCTTAGCAATCTCAAGAACATTATTATAATAATTATCGTCTTCATTTTCAGCTAAATGAGGGTTTTCTAAAATCTTTTCAATCAGTTGCATCATCCGGGTATTTTTTACCTTCTCAATATCTTCTGCTGGATTTAAACTAATCTCATTAACTAAGTATAACATGCTCTTTACTTCATCTTTTTTTTCAGCAGTGTCTGGAAACAAATTAGACAAAGCCATATAAAGACGATTAAGATTTATTTTTCTTTCATTAGCAAAATTATCTAAAAATTCATCACACTCATCAATGATATCTAAATCAGTTTTAGGTTTCCTCCCAATAGCAGTCTCAATCAAATACTTCTGGGAATTAAAAATAAAAACATCTGAATTAATATAAGAATCATACTGATCATAATATCCACAACCCTTCTTCCTCTGAAACAAAGCATATTCCTTTCCAGAAACAGTCATATACTTCTTTTTTTTAGCGTCGTCTAGTGCTTTAGTATTTACATCAACTGGCAAAAGCGGAGACCAATAAGGACAAGAAGGAGCAATAGTCATCCTCCTAACATCAGAAACATTTTCAAAATTCTCTATATCAACTCTCTCATTTAATTCAACAAACTCATTAATTTTTTCTTTATTTTTATCTCTTAATTCAATAGTACATGGCAACTCATTACAATCACAACCTTCACCATAAAAAGGACATGAAAAATTATTTCTGCCTTTAATAATTGCAATATCTAGTTTTTTCCCATCTTGCTTTAAAATAAACTTATTTTGCATATAGTCTTTTTCATATTGCTCTTGCAGTGATTTAATCGGAACTACAATAGATGTTTTTTTAAAATGACGAGAAAGATTTAATGCAATCGCACTTTTTCCAGTTCCACAAACACCCCGAATAAAAATAACCTTATTTCCTGCATTGATTAAATCTAAAACCTCCTTAACAACATCAGCTTGGCTCTTTCCATTAGAAAATTTTAAAGGATCCAACTTCTCTCCAGTATAATTAAAAATGCCCTCACCCAAGGATTCTTCACTCTCCTTTCTTTTATATAATGACCACATCCAATCAAATCGAAAACTTGCTTTTTAAGTCTTTTTCAAACCCTTTTCAAATCATTTCTAATGCTCTCTTCCATTTTCGCCAAATCCTTCTTAGTTATCAAATCTTTTTCTAACCCTTTCAAACGAGACAAAATCAAAGAAACCTCATTAGTCTTCTGCTCTTGCTCCTCAACTTTCTTCTTAAACTTCTTTCTTAACTTTTCGTCCTCTTTTTTTGCATACTCAAACTGTCTTTTTTGCTTCTTCATATACTCCCTCATCTTCTCGACCTTTTCTTCTAAATCTTTAATATCTTCCCTAATTAAACTAAAAGAAGAAAAAATCCTTTTCTCAATATTATCAAACTTTTTTTTAATCTGTTTTTCTAAATCCATACAAAACTAAAGCTTCTTTTCCATATATATTTTATTGTTATCAAGAACATACTCCAATTTTCTATAATAATCCCTCACACCTACACCTGATATTACTCTAATCTTCTTAAAACCTTTTTCTTTTGCAATTCCCTCTGCTTTTGCCATCAATTCTTTACCCAAACCTTTATGTTGCCATTTCATATCATGCCTTTCATTTAACTTTAGTGCAGGGCCATAAACATGCAACTCCCTCACCATTGCTCCCTTTAGCTCTTTATCCAACCTCAACCTCAACAAACCAAATAATATATTGTCCTTATTCACAGCCTCTAAAAAGATCTCCTTTCCATTAGATGCAATGTAATCCATTCTTCTAATACAAATATTTTCATCCACTTCCTTCCCTTCCCTTAAAGCAAAACCAATTTCCCTAAATCTAATCTCATCAATTTTCCAACCCTTTTCTCTAATTTCTTTTTCAATATCTCTCCTTAAATCAATATTTATAACTCCTGCTGTTAAAAAAGAAGGAGGAATCTCCCTCATAACCCTCATAATCCTACAATATCTCGGAGTAAGTTTTATCATCCTTAAAATCAAACTCTTTGTTTGCTCTTTATCATAGGGGCAATATTTCCCAGCATAATACCATTCTTCTAGTTCAGCACCTTTCAAAACCTGGCAAGGATAAATTTTAATCTGGTCTGGTCTAAATTTTTTACAAGAAAAAATCCGTTTAAACATTTTGATATCTTTTTTCATAGAACTCTTAGGAAGACCAGGCATTAAATGATAACCAACTTTAAAACCTGCTTTTTTCAATTTTTCTGTAGCTAAAACAACATCTTTAGTTTTATGCCCCCTTTTTGTAACTTTGTAAAGTTTATCACTAACGGCCTGAACCCCTACTTCAACTCGCGTAACCCCCCACTTTAACATGTCCTTAATTGCAGAATCCGAACAGGAATCAGGTCTAATCTCTACACACAAAGCAACACATCTGTTTTTTGCAACCTCGTTATTCTCCTTAGCTTTTTCTAATGTCTTACTTTTATTATTATTCAAGGCATCATAACATTCTTTAATAAAATCATATTGAAAATCTTTATCAAAGTCTAAAAAAGTGCCCCCCATAATAATTAATTCAATCTTATCAGTGGGATGTCCCATTGCCTTAAAAGCTTCAAGTCTTGCCTTAACTTGTTTTTCAGGATCATAATCTAAACTCTTAGCTCTTAGAACAGCAGGTGACTCAGGAGTATAAGACTGGGGAGCATTTAGTGTCGGACAAAATAAACAAACACCATGACTGCATTTATGCGGGGGCAACATTACTGCCAAAGGCGCAACTCCTGAAATAGTTTTAGTAGGTTTTCTAAATTTCTTTACCATATAAGAAAATAATTTCAACACTTTTATAAATTATCACTATCTCTTTCTTACAAACCCAGCCTTCTCAACAGACAAATTTTTCTCTCTTCTTTGAGGTTTTGTATCCCTAATAATATCAGAATCCCTTACAATCTCTCCCCAAATAAACTCCCTTGAATTTTGAGGCAAACTCAGATGATCTGCTTTTTTAACAACATATTCCCTTGATCCATTTTCTCCAGAACAACAATGCTCTCCAAAAATCCATTTTCCAGGTGCAGTATAATTTACAACCTCGCCAACATTTTCAGGAAAATCTTGCTTTGTAAATGCCTCTAATGAATGTGCCTTTTTTACCTTAATCCCTTTTTTAGAACAATCTCTAGCTAATTCATAAGCAAAACTAGATCCCATGCTATGAAAAATAATATGATTTCCATATTTGGAATCTTGTCCTTTTTCCATGAGCTTAAACGCTAATTCCCTAGAATCACCACAAATATGGGCCATATTTAATCTCCTTGCTAATTTTTTAGTCATCTTGCCTGTTTCAGAAGAACCAAACCCGTTTTGATAAACTATTACTCCATTAGATACAGCAGCCTGGAATATTTTATCTTTATTAAACATTAAAGAATAATCATTACAACCACAAAGAGAAACAAAAGCAACACCTCCTAAAATGAAAAATTTATTTTTCATAAAAATAAATAGTGTTAACCTTTTTATAATTTTTGAACAAAAACCCTTATAACTCACAAAATCATTTAATAAAATGGTAAAAGAAAGAAAAATATCAGCAGGCTCTTATGAATTAAACAAGTTTTTATTTGGAGGCTATGAAAAAGATATCATCTCCACACTCTATGGTCCAGGAGCATCAGGCAAAACAAATCTATGTATGCTCGTAGCTGTATCGCAAGCAAAGAAAGGAAACAAGATAATTTTTATAGATACAGAGGGGGGATTTTCAATAGACAGAGTAAAGCAAATTTTAGGAAAAGATAAGGAAAGACTTGACAAGGTATTAGAAAATATATTGTTATTAAAACCCACAACATTTGAAGAACAGGAAATTGCCTTCGGAAAAATGTTAAAATCAATAAAAAATGAAAATATCTCCTTGATTATTGTAGACAGTATTGCAATGCTTTATCGTCTGGAATTAGGGGATGCAATTAAATCTAAAGAAGATGAGAAAATAAAAGAAGTCAATAGAAAACTAGCAAGACAATTAAGAACATTAAATGAAATTGCAAGAAAACAAAACATTCCTGTAATTGTTACAAATCAGGTTTATTCAGAATTTTTAACACAAAAAGAACAACAACAAGGGGCGGAAAAAAAATTCAACATGGTCGGAGGAGATTTACTAAAATATTGGTCTAAATGTTTAATAGAACTACAAAATAATCGCGGTCGAAGAAAACTATTTCTAAGAAAACATAGAAGTTTGCCAGAAAAAACACTTGATTTCGAGATTACAAATCAAGGAATAAAAAAGAAAGGGTGGATTTAATCACAACAAAACTCATATTTTATAAAAATTATTGTTCTTTACTATCTTTCTTTTCAAATTTCTTCTTAATCTCTTCCTTATTTTTTTCATACTCTTTCCTCGTAGGACACTCAGGATTAAAACAAAATTTCCAAGGCCTTCTTCCTTTTTTCAAAGCAACAACCAATGGAAAACCACACTCCTGGCACATTTCATTCTCTTCTTCACCCTCTTCATTCTTTTTTTTAGCCGGCTTCATTAAACCATTTGGGGGCAAGGAAAATGTAGTCTTACAATTAGGATAAGCATCACAAGAAACAAAATACCTCTTAAACTTACGGCCATACATAATTCTCAACCTTCCCTTTCCACAAACCGGACAAGGAGTCATAGTATTTTCCTCTTTTTCCTGCTCCCAAACCTTTTCATTAGCATCAGCCAAAGACTGCCCAATCTCTTCCTTGTGCTCTAAAATATTTTTAGCAATCTTTTGAATAGATTTTTTAGCATTCCCTAAAACAGCTTCCTCTTTCTCTTCAAAACCCGAATTAGAATTTTGGATTTCTTCTAACTTGACCTCCATCTCCTTAGTTAAGTTCTCATCTAAAATTTTAGGAGAATATTTTTCTAAAGTCTCAGCCATCCTCATGCCCAACTCTGTAACTTCAATACTTTTTTCTTTGATGTATCCTCTTGAATACAATGTCTCAACAATACTTGCCCTAGTAGCCTTAGTTCCCAAATTCTTTTTCTCTAACATCCTAACTAATGAGGCTGGACTATATCTCCTCGGGGGTTTGGTCATTTTCTCTTCAATTCTAATCTCCTTAACATCAACCTCCCCATTCATATGAGGGATTTCACTCTCCTCAATCTTTTTCTTATAAACTGCCAACCAATTTTTTTCTTTGATTTTAACACCTTTTGCATTAAATTTTAAACCATTAACTTCTACACTCACTCGAGTATTTTCAATAACTGCCGGCTCACAAAAACAAGAAATAAATCTTTTAACAATTAAATCATAAATCTTCCCATCTTCCTCACTTAATTTTTTAAACTCCCCGGTGGGATAAATCGCAGGATGCGCAGGATCTTTTTTCTTACCTTTTGTTGGTTTTTTATTTTTAGCATATTTAACAAGCGTAGTATATTTTTTTAATCTCTTAAGAATTTTATCATAACCAATTGATTCAGGATATTCCTGGGAAGAAGTTCTAGGATAAGAAATAACTCCTGCAAGATAAAGTCTTTGAGCAACCCTTAATGTTTGAGTTGGCGTAGACCTAAATTTCCTATAAGCTTCTGTTTGTAAGGAAGTCAAATCAAAAGGCAAGGGTGCTGGCATCTCTTCCTCTTTAACATCTGTGTTAGCATATCCTTTTTTGCCTTTTAGATGTTTAAATTTTAATAACTCACTTTCTTTTTCAACATTTTTGGGAAACTCAACTTCTAACTTTTTATTATGAATATCTTTAACTTGCAAGAAAACCTGCCAAAAAGGCTCAGGTTTAAATTTCTGAATATCTCTTTCTCTATCCACAACGACCTTTAAAGCAGGACCCTGAACACGACCAATAGACAAAATCCTAAATTTCCCTGTTTTTGCCAAAGCTCTCATCAAACCTCTGGAAAGATTAATACCATAAAACCAATCAAGATAATGCCTTGTCTCCCCCGCAATTGCATTCCCCCACTCAATACTATCTAAAAGATTTTCATAACTCCGGTCTAACTCGTCTTTAGTTAGGGAAGAAAACTTCATCCTTTTTGCCCTCTTATCTACATCCTTCCCACAAATAAATCTGACACAATTCCACCCAATCACTTCCCCCTCAACATCAAAATCTGTCGCAACAATAACCTCATCCACGCCCTTGCATAATTTTTTTAAAACAGAATAATACTTTTTAGTATAAGCCCCTGCCTTTCTCTCATAATTGGGCCTCCACTCAATTTCAAAATTTGGAAACTCTTTTTTCTTACCTTTTTTCTTTAATTCTTGTAATCCAAATAAATGGCCCACAGCACACCCCACATAATAAACTCGTCCATTCTTTTCAAACTCATAATAACTAACCCTATTTTTATCAGAGATTTTTTCATCAGTTCCTCCTGACAATGCTGCAGCTATTTTCGCAGCAGCCTGAGGTTTCTCTGTGATAATCAATGTAGATTTTTCTGGTTTCTTAATCTGCCCTTCTTTTATTTCTTTAACCTTTTTTCTAGCTTTTTTCTTTTTAACTTTCTTTTTGGCCATGTTTACAAAAGAATTCAAGGGTTTTTATAAGTTATCTAACGGACTTCTAACATTTTTAATTGAAGCCTGACTTATTTGCGTATAAATCTGCGTAGTCTTAATATCTGAATGCCCTAACAACTTCTGAATAACTCGCAAATCCATTCCAGACTCTAATAAATGCGTTGCAAAACTATGCCTCAATAAATGAG
>CAYOTW010000040.1:0-8358 GCA_964407005.1 Candidatus Woesearchaeota archaeon
TCGATTCTCTTCTGCCCCATTCTTGGAGAATCTCACTCTACGAGTTTCCCACGGGGATACCGCCTCGCTTTGCTCCCGGCACGAGGACCTCTTGCGAGGTGACCTCCGGCCTCGATTCTCTTCTGCCTGATTTTAACATGATAGTAGTTTTTCAAAAATCATCATTAAATTTATAAACAATAAAGATATTAGAAAAATATGAAAGAGGAGATGAGAAAGATTAATTTAAATAAAAAAGGTGCAATTGAATTGTCTATTGGAACAGTTGTGATTGTTGTTTTAGCAATGTCAATGTTAATTTTAGGATTAGTTTTAGTTAAAAATATTTTTTCAGGAGCAACAGGAAATGTCAACCAAATGAATGATAAAGTAAAGGATGAAATTAATAAGTTATTTGTAGAAGATAAAAAGACAGTAGTATATTTACCAAACCAAATTGCTGAGATTCAACAAGGAGATGATTGGGGGATTGCATTTGCAATTAAAAATTTAGGGAAGGGAACTTCACAGACTTCTAAATTTAATTATGATGTAATCTTATCAGATCCAAGTGTTCAAAAAAAATGTGGGGTTGGTGAAAGAGAAATTGAAAACTGGATTAAAACTGGAGCAAGTGAATCAATAGATATAGGTCCGGGAGATAATTTATATAGGATAGTTAGATTTCAAATTCCAGAAAATGCACCTTTATGCACTGTAAGATTTAATATTGTCGTGAAGAAAGATAATGAACATTATGCTACAGATTTTTTTGATATAGAGGTTTTACCGAAATAAACAGAAACCTTAATAAATACTTTTTTCTATGAATAGGGATGAGAAAAATAGGTGTATTTGTTTTTATAACATTATTGTTAGTCGGGTTTGTTTTTGCAGCTAATGAAACTAATCAAACAAATAGTTCTGTTTCAACAGATGATGAAGTTGGAATGCAACAAGATAGTGATAAAATCGAGGCAGGGTTTGATTGTTTAGAAAAAGAAGTTAAAAATGATTGTTCTGGAGCTGAATCAATTCAGGAGATTGCTTTAACAATTTTAGCATCGCCAAAACAAGAAGTTTTAGAATCTTGTGTTAATAAATTAAAATCTAATAAAGAAGGGGATTGCTTTGGAGATGGAGGCTGTAATGTTTTAGATACTGCTTTAGGAGTTTTGGCTTTGGAGCATATTGGAGAGGATACTGAAAAATCTGAAAACTGGTTGTTAAATAAAGCAAAGTTGCCAAATGATTTAATATGGTATTTACAGCAAGATTCTAATGAGAAAACAACTTGCCAGATTTCTTATAGTGGAGAAGATTATAATATCGAAGTTAATGAAAACAAAAAGATTAGTTCTAATGCAGGCGATTGTTTGTCCAGAGCCCAGGGAAATTTTTGGTTACAAATAAACCAGAATTGTTTAGATAAAAAATATCTGATTTCTTGTGATAGAGATTTTATTTCTACATTATTATACAAGAATAAAAATGCGCCTACAATTTATGTTTTAGAGGATACAAAATCTGAGCCTGCTTTTGGGACAATTGAATTAGAGGTTAAATCAAAATGTTTTTCTGATTCTTCTGAATGTGATTATGAAGCTAGTGCATGGGCGACTTTGGCTTTATTAAAAACAGGAAATGATGTAGAAGAATATATTCCATATATTATTGCATTGGCTGACTCTAATGAAAGATATCTGCCAAATGCATTTGTTTATATGGTTACAAATTATGATGATTATGGAAATCAGTTGGTTGAGGAACAAGAGTTAGGGAATTATTGGATTGCAGATTCAAGTGCCTATAATAAATTTTATGATACTGCTTTAGCATTATTATCATTACAAGGAAATTCTGGTGAGAAGATTACTAAAGCAAAAGATTGGGCATTATTTTCTCAGTCAAGTGATGGATGTTGGTCTTCTTCAATTAGGGATACAGCAATAATGTTATGGGCTTTAGAAGGAAGGTCTCCAAGTTATAGTGGTGGAAGCAGTGGAGGGGTTACATATTGTTCTGAGGCAAATTATTATTGTATTCCTGAATCTGATTGTCCAGGAGAACAAAAATTAGAAAATTATTTTTGTTCGGGTTTGAGTTCTGTTTGTTGTGAATCTGAAAATTTAAAGTCTTGTTCTGAATATAATGGGCAAGTTTGTGATTCTGGGTTGATTTGTTCTGGAAATGAAAAAAGGGCTTTAGATAGTGATTATTGTTGTTTAGGGGATTGTGTTGAGCCTACTATTGAGAGTGAGTGCGAAGAGTTAGGTTATATTTGTAAATCGTCTTGTTCTGAAAATCAAGAGAGTATAGATTATTCTTGTGATACTGGAGTTTGTTGTAAAACTAAGCCGGTGGAAGAAAGTAGTTATTGGTGGATTTGGTTGCTGGTTATTGGAATCATAATCATCTTAGTGGTTATTGCATGGATTTATCGAGAAAAATTAAAGTTATTATGGTTTAAGATTAAATCTAAATTTAAGAAAGACAAAGGAAAGGGTTCTCCTCAGCAAGGAGGAGGAATGCCTCCAAGGCCTGGTTTTCCACCTGTGAGAAGAAGAATGCCAATGAAAAGATCAATACCCCCAAGAAGGCCTCAGCAAAGTCCTCAGACTAATAATAACACAGACAAGGCTCTTGATGATACATTCAAGAAATTAAAAGAGATGAGTAAGTAAAGTTTATTAAACTCGGTTGTTAGTATTTTTTATGAAAAAAGAGATTGTTTTGTTTTATTTTATTTTTATGATTAGTTTGGTTTCTGCAGTTCCTGAATTAGATTTTCAAAAGCAGAACTATTCAGTTGGAGAAACCTTATTAGGAACAATTAAAGGGGATTTTGTAGAAAAGATTTCTGAAGAAAATTTTCAATTTTATGAAGGCAGAAAAAATGTTTTTATAGAACATGATTTTATTTTATATAATGGAACTTATTATTTTTATGCATATCTTAATAGAGAAGGGAATTTTAGTTTAAAGATTAAGGATATTTTGTATGGCTCTCCTATGAAGGAAGTTGATTTATCTAGGAATTTTTCTGTTTCTAAATCAAATTATAGTGTTTCTATTAAACCGGGTTTTATTTATATGGAGGATGAAAGTGAAATTGTTATTAAAAATTATGGGCAGGAAGTAAATTTAAGTTATGTATTTTATAATTCAAGTGAGTTTGAGTTAAAAGAGGGTGGTGAAAAAATAATTGAAGTGATACCCTTAGAGGAATTTGAATATTTTAATATATCTGGATACAATCAATTTAGTATTCCAGTAATTTATAAAAAATTAGAAAAAAATAACACTGGTTTTGGAGATATTGAAAAGGATATTTTAAGAATTGATCCTCCCAAGATTTCGATTATTAGTCTTGTTGGCGAAGAAAAGGACATAAATGTGAGTTTAGTTAATTTTGGCGAGGAAGATATTAAAAATATTTCTATTTCAGGGGATTTAGATTTTTTAGAGTATTCTGAAATTGAGAATATTTCTGCTAAGAGTTTAAAGAATATTAGTTTAATTTTTTCTGCTGAAGAAGGAAGCTATTCTGGTTTGTTAAATTTTTCTTATGTTGTTCTTAATAAAAGTTATAATAAAAATCTAGAGATTGAATTTTTTGTTTTTCCAGCAAATTCTAGTAATTCTAGTAATTTTGAGGCAGAAAGTGAAACTTGTTCTGAATTAGAGGGAGAGTTATGTTTGGATAATGAAAAGTGTGATGGCTCTCCTGTTTATTCTTCTGATGGGTATTGTTGTATTGGAAGTTGTTTTGAGATGGAAGAAGAAAAAGATTATGGATGGATCTGGGGAGTCTTAATATTTCTTATTTTAGGGATTGTGGCATTTTTAGTTTTTATTAAATTTAAAAGGACAAAACAAACTAGCTACAAAGAAAAATTAAACAATAGTTCTAAAAATTTTGAGAAGAAATTTAAAAGCTAAGACTTTTTCTTTTTAGGTTTTTTTGGAGATTTTTTCTTTTTGGATTCTTTCTGAACTAGCTTATCATTTACTTGTTTTAATTGGTTCTTGAGTTGTTGGGTTTGTAATTGTGCTACTTTTGCTATCTCATCATACCTATGTAATCTCCCTGTTAGATCATTTAGAAAAGAAGTAGTTTCCTGTAAATCTAATTTTACTTCAGCAGGCTCTATTATTTCTATTGAAGAAGGCATAAAATCAAAGACAAGATCTATGACTCTTTTCATATTGTTTGTTTCAAATTCTACTTCGGCAAAACAAGTATAGATTTCTTTTTCTTTGTCTACAATTTTCGGCTCTGAAAGAGTTTTATTTATCAACATTACATCTTTTAATTTTTTGATTTGATCTATGTGAGTATCAAGGGTTTCTTTTACGTGTTTACCTGGTCTTCCAGCTATCTCCACGATCATTATTGCGGTTATTTTTTGGTCTGTCATTTTTTTGTTTATGTCTTAAAATGACTTACTCAAAATCTTCCTAATTTTGTTGTCTGTCATTTTTTTGTTTATGTCTTAAAATGATAGGCTAGAAATTTTTAATTTCTTTGTCTGTCATTTTTTGCTTTGTTTGTTATGTTTTTATGAGTAAAATTACAATAATAAAAAGCAAGAAAAAAGAAAATGCATAAACTGCATAATCGCTTATTTTCTGGTTTTTAGATTTGTAAATTAACTCTTTCCCTATATCTTGTTGAGGATTTAGATTTATAATGTTTTCGCTTTGTCTTTTTTCTGGAGAATTTAAATTTATAATGTTTGTATCTTTTTTGGGTTCGGGATTGTCTTTAGGTCTTTGCGCCTTATCTAAGTCTTTGTTTTCTGTTTTTTTAGATTTTGTTTTGGTATTTTCTTTTAATTTGTCTTGGGGCTCTGAATTTTTGTCTTGTGTTATTTTGTTTTTTATTTCAGGCTGTTCTTCTGATTCTTCTTGTTTATTTTCTTCTTCTGAGTTATTAGATGATTCTTCAGGTTCTAAAATATTTAATTTAAACTCAAAAGACTCTGTTTTTGAATTATTTCTTAATTTTAGTATGCAATCTAAATCGCCTTCATAATCTTCTGTAATCTTTAGTTTTATTGTTTTTTCTTCTTTATCTAAAAAACTGCTGAGGTAATAATAAGATGATTTGAATTTGTCTTTCAGAGGATCAAATATTCTTGCGATGTTTTTTTCATATGTTGAAATATCTGCTTTTACGTCATAAATTTTGTCCAAATCTTTTGCAATAATTTTGCATTCAAATTCTTCATCTAAGTAAACTTTTTCAGGGCATTTAATTTCCACGCCTAATGCTAAAGAAAATTGGATAGAAAAAATTAGAAAAAGTATACTAGAGGTTATTAGTTTAATCTTATGAAAAGAATTGTGCAAATCTTTTTCCATTTTTTTTAGCTGATTCTAAATTAATTGCCCAATTTTTACCTGAGTCTCTTAATTTTTTCGGAGATAAAAAGAACCAACCTTCTCGATTAAATCTTAATGCAATAACTGGTTTTAATCCAAAAATTTCTGAAAAAACAATAAAACGGTTTATCTGATCCTTTGTAATATATTTGCAGGGTTTTTTTGAGGCCTTGACTTCTATTGCGTATTTTCTTTTTTTTGATTTTCCCGCAATAATATCGCAGTCTGCATTATCCATTGTTCCAGAACCTGCTACCCTAACAGCACGCCAATTATTATCTATAAACATTTGAAATAATTCTCTTTCTACTTTGCTTCCTTTTGATTTATTGTTTGGCATTTTAAAACCTCTTTTATAAGTCCCTTGGGAAAATTGTTCTTCTTTGATTTGCTCTTGCTCTTTCTTCAGCTTTTTTTACAATACTCTCTACTTTTTTTTCTAACTCTCTAAAAACCTCTTCAGAGATATTCAATTCTGTCACCTTTTTTATTTTTGATTTTACAGTTAATGCCATTCTATTTTTTTGGTTTGGATTTTGATTGTTCTGGTTTCATTAATGGAAATAAAACACATTCTCTAATTGGTTTATCCATCATAAATGAAAAAAGTCTTTCACTAACTCCAAATCCACAAGCAGGAGGCATTCCGTATTTTAATGCTTCCACAAAACTCTCGTCGTGGTCTTGGGCCTCTGTGTCTCCAGCTTCTTTTAGTTTTCTTTGTTCTTTGAATCTTTCTTCTTGGTCTAAGGGGTCATTTAATTCACTATATCCGTTTCCTACTTCGCTTCCTGCGATAATAATTTGAAATTGTTCTACTTTCCTTGGGTCTTGTTTTTTTCGTTTTGCTAATGGTGCAAGTTCAACAGGTTGTCCGACTAAAAATCCCGGGCCAGTAATTTGTTTTCTACAATATTTCCATAATAAATCCACCATTCTCCATTTGTCTACTGAAGGGTCATAGTCTATTTTTAATTTGTCTAATTTTTCCATTATATCTTTTTTGCCTGCATCATATATCGAAACTCCTGTTTTCTCTTTTATCAATTGCTCAAAATCATATTTCTCCCAATTTTTTCCAAAGTCTATTTCATAATCTCCTGTCTTAAATTTTAATTTTCCTAAAACTTCTTTTGCTAATTTTTTATACATTTCTTCTGTTAATTTCATTCCGTCTTCAAAATTTGCATATGCCCAATAAAATTCCATTTGGGTATAATCTTGTAAATGTTCTGCATCCATTCCCTCATTTCTAAACTGCCTACCGATCTCAAAAGTTTTTTCATAACCTGCTACAAGAAGTTTTTTTTGCCATAATTCGCCCATTGAAATTCTTAAATAAATATCTAAATCAAGGGCATTATGATGTGTTAAAAAAGGTGTTGCGGCGGCCCCTCCTGCACTTGTCTCTAATACCGGAGTTTCTACTTCTAAAAAATCTCTTTCTGATAAAAAATTTCTAATTGTAGACCAGAATTTTTGTTTTTTTAAGAATAGTTCTTTAGTTTCTGGATTAGTAATTATATCTAAATATCTTTTTCTCAGTCTTTCTTCCTCGTCTTTTAATCCCTTATGTTTATCTGGAAGTGGTAGGATTGATTTTGTAAGAATAAATATTTTATTGGCCATCAAAGAAACTTCTCCTGTTTTGGTTTTCATTGCCTCTCCTTGAATCCCAACTATATCTCCTGTATCAATTTTTTTAAAATCTGATATAACCTCTTCGCTAACTTCACCTTTTTGGACTACAATTTGTATCTCGCCTTTTAGGTCCTGGACATTAAAAAAAGATAATTTGCCAAAACTTCTTTTTGTCATTACTCTTCCAGCGATGACCTCTTGTTTTCCTGATTTCTCTTCTTTTTTTAGTTTAGAATATTTTGATTTTATGTCTTCTGAGAAATTCTTTTTTTTGTGTAAATCAAATCTATGCGTATAGGGATTTTCACCTTGTTCTTTTAACTCATTTATTTTTTTTATTCTTTCTTGAATGATTTGTTTTTCTCTTCCTGTTATTTTATCTGCCATATTTTATTTAGAAAAAGTTTATTTAAATATGTTATTAAAATCTTAGGATTTTGAATTCCTTGAATTCGCCTGTCCAGGATTTTTCTTCTATGTTCACATTTCTTATTTGTGCATGAGGAGGACCTTGTTTTAATTTTTCTGTTAATCTCTGGATGTTGGTTGAATCTCCCTCTACTAAGATTTCTACATCTCCTCCTTCTGTATTTCTAACATAACCTTTTAGATTTAAGGAATCTGCATTTTCTTTAGCAAACTTTCTAAAAAAAACTCCTTGAACAGTTCCTGAAACGTTTATTTTTGCTGCTTTTTTCATAATTGTAAATAATTCGGGCATTTTTATATTTGTCTGTCTATCTCGTTATTGAGAATTATTGCGACTTGAGATGCAAATAAGACTTCTGGAGATATTGAAATTTTTTCTGTTTTAATTTTTCTCATAAATTTCTTTTTTTGTTTTGGAAATCCTTCATGGTCACCTATGATAAATGTTGAATTTTCAGGGATTTTTATTTTTCTTATATCTTCGCCATTTCTTTCTAAATGAAATAGGGTTTTGTCTTTATCTAATTCTTGTAAAAGTTCTTCAAATGATTTTATTTCAATAAAACAGCCAGGAAAGATTTCAAATTGTTTTCCTTTTTGTTTTGGGCATTTGTATAACATTCTTTTTATCAGACCAAGCAAGTCCTTTTTTGAAAAGGGCATTTTGTCTCCCCCGATTGAAGAGTCTAGGATTAGGTGTCTGTTTTCGTAAGGTGGTCCGTCGAAAACTAGGTGAAGTCTTACATCTTTTCTTAAGTTATTTGACGTGAAAAATGTTTGGATTATTACATTGCAAACTATATCTAATCTGCCGACCATTGCATTTTTTCCTATAAGCTTTCCAGATGTAACAGCATTTTGTGAATAGTATACAAATTCTCTCATGTAATTGTTTAGAATAAGACTTTATAATTTTTTAGG
>CAYOTW010000041.1:0-7482 GCA_964407005.1 Candidatus Woesearchaeota archaeon
CTTTTACAAAAAGGGTTTCTTAGACAACAAGAAATTGAAAATTTCTTGAGCATTTTGAAACAGGGTTTCAAAATAGTTCCCAAAAGTGAGAGGCTCTTTTACAAAAAGGGTTTCTTAGACAACAAGAAATTGAAAATTTCTTGAGCATTTTGAAACAGGGTTTCAAAATAGTTCCCAAAAGTGAGAGGCTCTTTTACAGGAGAGGGACAAAAGCAAAAACGTTGTGACCCGAGTTCGAGTCTCGGCCCGCGCATTGATTTAGAACTCGGAGCCGAGTTTCCCACTGGGATACCGCCTTGCTTCGCTCCCGGCACGAGAACCTCTTGGGAGGTGACCTTGCAGGCCTCGAGTCTCGGCCCGCGCATAAACATTTCTAGATTTATCAAGGAGTTTATTTTAATAAGATTTAAATAATAAGATTGTCTTATTGTGACATGTTTAGACGAAAGAAAAAGGGGATGTTGGATATTCGTGAGATGCAAAGAAGGGGAAAGATTAGAATCCCTAAAAGAAGAAAAGAAGTTAATGCTGATTCTGAGGGTTTTGTAGATGTTGGCAATAACTTATCTAATGTAGAAAATAATTCCAAAAACGAGGGAAATAGTGGAAGGATGTTGAGTTTTATGGATTCTAGTTCTGATAATTTTTCTACTGAAAAAGAAGGGTATTCTAAAAAAGAAGTTGATCAGAGACTTGAAGCAATGGATAATAAGATTTACAAATTAGAGCAGAGGATTGAATTGTTAGAAAGAAAAACAAGCAGTAGTCCCAGTGGAATTAGTTGGTAATCAGGTAATTTCCGGATATTGTTCTTCTATTTCAGTTCGATTAAGTCTTCTTAATCTTTCTAATGCTTTGTCCCTTATTTGTTGTATCCTCTGATGAAGTTCTCCATAATCTAGACCTATTTCCCTAAGAGTTTTAGGAGGGCCATTCATTCCATAATAACTTTCTAATATATCTCTTGATTTTTCATCTAAAGAATCTAGCAATCTTAAGGATAATTCTTCTCTTTCTTTTTGAAGTTGTTCTTCTTTATGTACTTTTTGACTTAGTTTAGAAATATCTATTTTTATTTGTCGTGGTTTCATTTCATTACTAGGCCTTGCTAAGAAGCTGTTTGTTTTCCAAGGTTCAGGAATAATATTTTCTGGCAGGACGTCTAAAATTTCTGCTATTTTTTTGTAAGCTTCGTGGTTCAATGCCATCTGTCCGGAAATTGCCTGATCAACTACACTGCTTTTATACCCTAATAAACCATTAACTTCTTTTATTGTTAAACCTGCATCTTGGATTGCGCAATATAGCTGATAATTAAGTGTATTTTTACAATCTTTTCTTCTTTTAGGGGTTATTAATGGGCTCTGTCGTAATTCTTTTTCAGGGATTTGCAGTCTTCTTGCCAGATTTCTCCTTTTCTTAGTTCCCAATCTTGATTTGCCTGAAATAACTGAATAAAAATAATTGCAATCCAATGTAATGGGTTCTTCTGTTGGTTTAATAGAAAGTGCTTGCTTTTCTCTCTTTAATGTTAGATTTTGTGTATATCTTTCTCCCATAATAGTTTTATAAAATAGTTATTTTTAAACATAGCCCTGAAGGGACAATATTTATAATGTCTTTTTATCTTTCTTATTTATGGATAAAGAATTAATCAAGGCATATGCTTTGGAAAATGCCATAAAACACAAAGGAAGTGCTGTTTCAGGGGCTGTTCTAGCAGGGTTATTTGCAGAGGGTTTGGAAAAAAAGAATATTAAGGATGTTTTGCCGATAATACAATCTGTTTTAGAAGATGTTAATTCTATGTCCTTAGATGAACAAAAGAAAGAATTTGAAGATTATGAAAATAAAATTAGTAAAAGGGATGTTCGAGAAGAAGGAGAATTGCCTGCTCTTGAAGGTGCTGAAAATGGAGTAGTTATGCGATTTGCACCCTTTCCATCTGGGCCATTGCATATTGGAAATACAAGGCAGATGATTTTGAATGACCAGTATGTCAAAAGATATGGTGGAAAACTTATTTTGGTCATTGATGACACTATTGGTTCTGAGGCAAAGCCGATTCAGAAAGAGGCCTATGGTTTGATTAAAGAGGGAGCTAATTGGTTGGGCATTAATTATGATAAAAAAGTTATTTTGAAATCTGATAGACTTGAGAAATACTATTCTTATGCAGAGGAATTAATTAAGAAAGATTATATGTATGTTTGCTCTTGTTCTCAGGAAGAGATTAGGAAGAATAGGGCTGAGGGTGTTGCGTGTTCGTGTAGAGAATTTGGAAGTGCAGATAATTTTGAAAGATGGAAAATGATGTTTAATGCAAAGCCAGGGGATTTTGTTGTTAGGTTAAAAACTTCAATGGATGATCCAAATCCTGCTTTTAGGGATAGAATTATGTTTAGGATTTCAAATAGGGAACATCCATTAGTTGGGAATAAATATCAGGTCTGGCCGTTGTTAGAATTTTCATGGGCGATTGATGACCACTTGTTAGGTGTTACCCATATTATTAGAGGTATTGATTTGATGATGGAAACTAAAGTTGAAAAATTTATTTGGGGTATTTTTGGGTGGCCTCATCCTTATGTTATGCACACAGGATTTTTTTCTATTGAAGGAATTAGTTTGAGTAAGTCTAAGGGCTCTAAAGAAGTTTTATCTGGAAAGTATTTTGGATGGAACGACCCTCGGACGTGGAGTTTACAAAGTTTAAGAGACAGGGGATTTCATCCTAATGCAATTAGGGAATTTATTTTGAATATGGGCTTGACAAAATCAAACTCCACTATCGCTGTAAATGTTTTATATGCATTAAATAGAAAGTATCTAGAAGGGGTTCCTAAATTCTTTTTTGTGCCTGAACCTATGAAAATAAAAATTAGTGGGTGTCCTGAATTTGATGTGAAGATCCCCTCTAAAAAAGGTGTTAGATTTTTTCATACGACACAAGAGTTTTATATACCTCAACAAGATTCAGAGAATATTACTGGACAATATGATTATAGATTAATGCATCTCCTTAATTTTAGAAGTTTTGATATTTCTATTTTAGATAACAGGCGGTTTTCTTTTTTATCTCAAGAGGCAGATAAAGAGTTAGAAGTTAAACATATTCAATGGTTGCCTGTTAATCAAAATAATATTGAAGTAGATGTGGTGATGCCAGATGGGTCTTTGTCTAAAGGGTTAGGAGAAGAGGCTTTGTTAAATCTCCAGGTAGGAGATATAATTGAGTTTGAAAGATTTGGGTTTGTTAGATTAAATAAGTTAGACAAGCAGAATAATAAGGCAATCTTTTGGTTTGCGCATAAGTAATTATAAAAAGTCTTTTTTTGTATTAATTTTATGGGATTTAGAGAGTTTGAATTAAAAAGTGGAAAGCAAGTTTTAGCAGGCAAGAGTGCTGAAAATAATGAAGAGTTGATTAAACAGGTAGAGGATAATGAATATGTTTTGCACACTAAACAACCAGGAAGCCCCTTTGTAAATATTAAGGCTCCAAAAAGCAAGGTTACTAAAAAAGATATTTATGAAGCGGGAATTATTTGCGCTGCGTTTAGTCAGGATTGGAGGGACAATCGTGAAAAAGTTTTTGTGCATGTCTTTTTAGGAAAGGAAATTTATAAAGATAAAAAAATGAAGACTGGCACTTTTGGGATTTATAATTTTGAATGCATAGAAATAAAAAAGAAAGATATTTTAATATTTGAGAATGGATTGCAATAATTTAATGCAAGTTTTAGCAGAAGATTTAGGTAATGGTAAAGAGATTTATAATTATCTTGTTAATGGGTTAATGAAAATTTACCGCGTTCCTGTTGAGATTGCAGAAGATGTAGTTCAAACACATTATGTTTCATTAATGAGAAATGAGGTTTCATTTAATGGAGAGGGTAAGGAAGACAAAAGATTAAAACCCTGGTTATTTTTGAGTGTTAAGCGAAAGATGATTGATTTTTTAAATAAAGAAAGAAGGAGAAATTGTATTAGTCAGCCTTTTGATGATTCAGTGTATGAAGTTGAAGAAAATGTTTCAGAAAGAGGGGAAAGAGAAGAGTGGGTCATGGGGATGGGTCCAAAAATTACTCAGCACTGGAATTATTTTATTGCTAACTTTATTGAAGGGGAAAATATAGCTGATATTGCTCAAGAAGAAGGGATACCTATAGGGACTGTTAAGAGTAGGATGAATCGAGATAGAAGGTTAATAAGGGAGGCATATGAAAATGAAGGGAATTAAAAGGGTTCAGTTGGGCAAGAAAGGTTTGACAAAGGAGTTTGTTGAACAGTTGAAAAAGTATTTTGAGAATTCAGAAGTTATTAAAATTGATATATTAAGAAGTTGTTGTAGAGACAAAGAAGCGGCTAAAAAAATAGGGGAAGAATTGGTTGAGAAGCTAGGGGAGAATTATACTTTTAGATTAATTGGTTATGTTTTAACTGTTCGAAGATGGAGAAAGTTACAAAGATAGTATACAAATTCTTTTAAAGGGTATTGGATTTTTTAGGTTATGGAGGGAAATTTGGAAGTAGGTGTTGAATATACAGGGGATGCCTTTGAGGTATCGGTTGATTTTGGAGACGGTAAAAAATATAGGACAGAGATGTCAAGGAGGGATTTTACAGATATTTCTGAACATCTGTCTTCAATAGGAATCGAGGCTAAATTAAGAGAGAATTATCCTACTCTTTATGAGGTATTGCAAAAAAGAGAAGTCCCTTCTTCAGATATAGGATTATCTCTTTCTCGTTATAATGCTGATACAAGGAATGGAGAGGTTAAACAAATGAGACAATCAATGAGGGCATGGATGAAGGGTGAGTCATTTTAAACAATAGGTTTATAAAGGTATTTTTCAGAATATATTTAGGTTAAATGGCTCTTAAGAGCTAGTTTACTTCCGCAAGGGAGGCCGATTAAGATGGCAAAAGAAATATTTGAAAAGGATGCTGAACAATTTAATATAAAATTAGCTGAGGCTTTAAAGAATGTCCCAGAGTTTGAGGCTCCTGAATGGGTTTTTTATGTTAAGTCAGGCACTTCAAAGGAAAGACCTCCTGCAAATGAGAATTTTTGGTATATGAGATCTGCATCCATCTTAAGACAATTATATTTAAAGGGTGTTTTAGGAGTTAATAAATTAAAAACAAGATATGGTTCTAGAAAAAAGAGAGGCGGAAAGCCAGAGAAATTTAGAAAATCTGGTGGGAAAATTATAAGAGTTATTTTACAGCAAGCTGAAAGTGCAGGATTGGTTGAAAAGATGAATAAGGTCCAGTATGGCCGAAGATTAACTCAAAAAGGAAGGGATTTTTTAGATTCTATTGAAGTAGAAAAGAAAAAATTAAATTTGGATAGATATGTTGAAGATGGCAAGCAAGAAGAACAGGAACAGTAAAAAAAGGCATTTGGAGAAAGCAGGTAAGAGAACTGGTTGGGCTCCGTTTTGGGCTGTTTTAAGAAAGTATGGACAAGGAAAAAGAATTCATCCATCTGCAATCACACATGTTAGAAGACATTGGAGAATGAGAAAACTTAAACTTAAACCTAGGAGAGTTAGGAAACAATATCTAGGATAATTGTAATTTTTAGTTATACAACTGAAAATTAGAGAAAAATAATATGGCAGAAAAAGAAAATAAAAAAACAAATAAGAAAGTTGAAGAACAAGAAGTTAAAGATACTGGCAAGGAAAAAGTTGAAGATACTACAAAAAAAGATACTAAAAAGAGTGAGTCTGCTGTTGCCAAAGCAGTCTCTAAAAAGAAGGAAGTTAAAAAAGAAGGCAAGGTTGAGTTGGAAAGAGAGTATGTTGTCCCACTTAGAATGAAATTTTTAAGGGTCCCTCGTTATAGAAGGGCAAAAAAGGCTGTTAAGACTATAAAAGAATTTTTGGCTAAACATATGAAAGTTGAGAATCGGGATTTGAGAAAAGTTAAAATTGATATTCATTTGAATAATGAAGTTTGGTTCAGGGGAATCAAAAAACCTCCTGCAAAAATTAAAGTTAAAGCTGTTAAAAAAGAAGGGATCGTTTATGCCGAATTATTGGACATTCCTGAAAAGGTTAAGTGGGATATTGAAAGAGCTAAAAAGAAAAAAGAGAAAGCTAATAAGGCTGACGTAAAGAAAGTTGCAAAACAAGAAAAACAGGAAAAGAAATTGAAAGAAGAAAGATCTGGAAATGAAGAAAGTGAAGAAGATGTTGAAAAGGAGAAGGCAGCTGTTGAAGTAAAACAGAAGCAACAGGAAAATGCAGCTAAAAAAGAAAAACATTCTGCAAGTGCGAAAAAGCCTGCTCAACAGAAAAGAGATGAATTGAATCATAGAAAGGCTTTGAAAAAGTAGATCTTTGAGAGTGATTAAAAATTAGTTTTGAGATTATGGCTTATAGAAAAATATTATTTGTCGAATTATCCCTTTGATTATTCTGGGAAAAATTTTAATTATAAACTAAACATCCTTTTGTGATAGGTTCTCCTTTTGAGGAAGGTTTTTCTTCGCAATTTGGACAATAAGGGAAATTTTCTGTATAAACTCTTCCGTTTCCTGAACCATCATGCCCATCTTGAATAGTATGTGTTCTTAATACATATTCTGCAGGAGTCTCGCATTTTGCACAAGAAAGTGTCTCGTTTCCATTTTCAAATCTTAATCTAAATTTAGTCTCTCTTCCTCTTGGCCTCATATATAAAATCCCTTCAGAATCTGATGCTCTTTCTGGAATAAAAATATCCCTTATGTCTTTTAATTCGTCCCATTCTTTTGGAACTTGAAAATCTAAATCTTCTAACATTTTATCCTAGATACCTCAATCTTCCAGGGCGTGGCTCATAAATCAAACCCTCTTCTAAAAGTTTTTTTACTTCTTGATTTATTAAATCTGGAGATGCTTCTGTGTCCATAATGATTGTATCTGTATCTATTCCACCTTCTGCTTCAGCGCCTTTAATTTTATCTAATACCATGTCCCGTATAGGGGCATTGTTATTCAAAGGCATCTCTTTTCTTGATTCCTGGATTTCTAGTTTTCTTACTAAAAGCCATTGAGGGTCTACTTTTTTTACTATCTCTGGTAAAATATAAAGTTCAGAATTATATTCTCTCACTAATCCGAGGATTTGAAGTGTGTCTCCCTGCATTATCTCTTTAAACATATTTATATCTTCTCCAAAAACTTTTAGCCTAATCTGGCCTGAAGCATCGTCTACAGTGAGTGTTGCGAATTGCTTTTCTCCGTCTTGGACAAACTTGTCTACACAATTTGCAAGGAGATTTACTCTTGAGATTTTTTTGTTTCCAAGTTCTAGAAATAAAAGTTTTCCCTCATTCATCATCGGTTTACTTTTTAAAATATCACCTATTCTTAGTTTGTATGCTACATTCCTCTTTCTTTGTTCTTGTTCATCCATAAATTATACTATCAAAATGGTTTTAAAAGGATTGTTGTTGTGGAGTTGGATAGAAAGAATAATAAG
>CAYOTW010000042.1:0-7190 GCA_964407005.1 Candidatus Woesearchaeota archaeon
AACCCAGTGTGCTTCCACCCCCTCATGTTCGCGACCGTATTCTCGTCAATCTTGTACCACCCGAAAGAATGGTGATGCTTCAGGATCGCGCCGCCGGTAGAATGAACCCGGCCTGCCTTCGGAGCGCTTGATTGGCGCATCATCAGTACGCCTGCACTCGGCCCTGCGATTCGGTCTGCGACGCGGTTTGATGTAACGCGAACAGAACTCCTCGGCTCGCTTCCTTGCGTGCTCCTGAAGCTGCGGCACTGATCGTGACATGTGCTCCCCAAGGAGAAACTCCGGGCACGTTGATCGGCCCGAATGTTATGGAATAGAAGAGCCGAACAATGCGGCTATGCGCTCTTCTCAGGAGACAGGTCGGGCGGGCCCGAGAGCGGATCGCATGTTTCTTTTATCTTTGCCGTGGCATATATTGGAGCGTACAAACGTTTTCCGGATTTGCCGCCGTTATGGGCCGACAGCAGAAAGGCAAAGCCGGGGGAAAGCGCTGCTCAAAAGCGCCCATGCTTTTCGAATGCAGCAATTTATACCTGATAGGGTATTATCAAAACGATTTGCAAGTCATTATACCTTTAATGGTATAATGACGTATATTTTTGTGAAAGTTATACCCAAGAAGGTGCAAGATAATGAAAGATATTGGGCCGTTTGGCAAATTTTTCAAACAGAAGCGAAAAGAGAATGCGCTTACCCAGCAAGAACTGGCCCGCAAAGCAGGGGTAGGACTTCGCTTTATCCGCGATGTCGAACAAGGAAAAAGAAGTATTCGGCTCGACTGCCTTAATAATGTTCTTTCGCTTTTCGGCTATTGCGCAGCACCCGTTCGCAATGAGGGCCGGCCATGACAGTTTTTCGCAAAGGCGCGGTGTATTATAAAAATACCTATGCCAGCGTTATCGAAGAGACGGATGAAGGACATCGTTTCTCATACGATAAGGATTATCTCCAAAAGGCCTCCGCTGCTCCGATCAGCGTAACCATGCCGCTTCGAAGCGAACCATATATTTCAAAAGTGCTGCACCCCTTTTTTGACGGGCTAATCCCGGAAGGATGGCTTTTATCCATTGTCGTAAAGAACTGGAAAATCAACCCCCGCGACCGAATGGGCCTTCTTTTGACCGTCTGCGGAGAATGCATCGGGGCGGTTAGCGTGGAGGGTTGTGATGAACAATAAATGCTTATCCTGCGGAAAAAGCGCAGCGGCGCCATTTGAATTGCATGCCCGATGCGCAAAAAAATTTTATGGGGTGTATCCTCCGCCTCAGCTGGATATATCTCTCGATCAGCTTCAGGAATACGCCGCCCGTTCCGTGCTTGCACGCGTCACGGTCACCGGAGTGCAAAAAAAGCTCTCCCTGAGCATTGAAAAGCCGGGAAAGGACTCTCGATTTACTATAGTGGGATTATGGTGGCGCTTTATTTTGAAACCTCCTGTCGAAGACTATCCTTTTTTGCCGCAAAACGAATATACCATCATGCAAATGGCTTCAGCCTTCGGCATACATGTTGTCCCACATTCTTTGATCAGACTTGCTTCAGGGGAGCTTGCTTATATCAGCAGGCGAATTGACAGAGCTGATCAAAAAGAAAAAATTGCAATGGAGGATTTCTGCCAAATATCGGAAAGGCTGACTGAAGATAAGTATAAAGGGTCTGCTGAAAAGGTTGGAAAGCTGCTTGCGAAACACTCCGCGTATCCAGGCCTTGATATAGTCAATTTTTTCGAGAGAATTGTTTTTAATTTTATCTGCGCCAATGCGGATATGCATTTGAAAAACTATTCCCTTATAGAAACTCCGGAAGGGCTGAGGCTCTCGCCCGCGTATGACCTTGTTTCCACCATACTTGCGATTCCGGAAGGCCGTGAAGAATCGGCATTAACGATAAACGGCAAAAAGTCTCGACTAACTATCAATGATTTCAATGCTCTCGCGACATGTCTGGGTATAGCTGAAAAAACAATCCAAAAAACGTATGCACACTTTGCGGAAAGCAAAGCTGTCTTGCTTGGGCTAATCACTGGCGGCTTTCTGCCCGAAGACATGAAAGCAACCCTACGCGCGATCGTCATTCAGCGACTATCGCGCCTGGCCCGCTGAGTGCGTATGTCCGCGCATGACCGGGGCGCCTTTTCAATGCACTGCTATTTTGCGCAATACCTGGTTTTTGCCATCAAAAAAACGCGCCACATAAGCTCCCGCCGCTGCATTGCGGTCAAGTCTCAGGAGTTTGTCGGTTTTTGCCTGTATACGTGCAACGCAAACGGTTCTTCCGCTGAGCGTCATAAGCGCAAAGTCGCCCGCGCGGTCGCCTTTATTAACAATTTCCAATACATTGCCAATCATTTTAAACGCGATATATGCATTATCCGCCATCCCGGCGGCGTGGGGACTATCCTGGAAACGCGGATGCGTCGCAATCCCCACATATTCCTGCTGGAGCCCCTGCGGGTTTGAAGGATCGACATCCAGCTCCGGCCAAACCGTTTCGCCCGCCCTGATTTTGTTGATAAGGTCCCAATCCTGTTGATACGTACTCAGCTCGAGCGAGCCGCAATCCAGCCACAAGTATATGCGCCGAAGCTCTTCATCGGTAAGCTGCACGTTATGATGAGCAGGCGTGAGATGGTTTAGCAGCTTTGATGCTCGGGCGCCGAACTTGCCCGCGATAGTCCGTGATCCGCCGTGATCAGAGCATAATTCGCCGGGCTGCGTAGCGTGAAAATAAAAAACAAACTTTTCAAGATCCCCCTGCACCTGATCGGTGTAGAATGGCCTTTTTCCCCATCTCGTATATCCGTAGCCTTTTTCATTAGGGCGCCAATAATCAAAGCTTATGCCTTTGCCCTCGGAGGTGTGGCACGGCGCGCATTTGCTATCGAATATCGGCTTGACCAATTGATAATAATTGATTGGATTGGCGCCATGCGCCGGTTGCTGAAGCACTGAAGCTGGTCGCTGAAGCGCTTTGGGAGGAGATGGTACGCCTACCGCTTTCCACTTGTCTTCGTGACATCCCAGGCAGCTCAAATGCTCTCCCGGATGTACATACGTTCCCGAGCGCATGGACTGTATCGCCTTTCCTTCAGCGTCGATAGCCTGGAAATAGATTTCCCTCTCGACCGGCGCCTCGAAATAGGCGCTGCCGTCATCTTCCACAGGCGCGCTGCCCAGCACGCACCTGACAATACTGCCCATGCCGTATCCGCGCCATGGATCGCGCCACACATACGAGGACCAGGGCTGCGGAATCAGTTGCACGATGCGCAATTGCTTTACTTGCCTTTCTTCTACTACGCCTTCGGGCCAGTCGAAATCGGATTCATACACATTCATGACGCTTATCGTCGCTTTCGGCGCATCTTTTCTGCGTTCTCCCTGCCAGGTGTTGATCGTCTTCTGAGGAGGTGTTGCTCGCGCACGCAGTGGCGTAGGATAACGCACCGGAACGTCGGTAAAGAATGACGCGGCATACAGTGTCACGACATTGCCGAATCGGTCGCCCAGAACAACGCGGTCGGTCTGGCCGGCTACGTAAAAATCTTCGCTCAGCGGGTACGGTTCGAACATGCCGTATTTTTCGGGCTCTTGCGACGGGCACCAGTCAGGCGCGTTATAGTGGTCTCGCTGATAGCACTCTTTAGGGAAAAATGTCTTGATCTGCGACATTTCGTAATCATCGGGGATTCTCGTATCGATAAGAAGTATCTGTCCGCACGGGGACGTATGATGTCCCGTTTCTACAGCCATATATCTGGAAGAGTTGGGAATCGCCTTGATCGCCTGTTCCGCCCAGGGACGATAACTCCTATGACCATCTGCGCAGCGCTCGCTGCTGTGTTGCTCGCGGTATACCGGCAGGGGATAGTTGCCGTGCGGGGCTCGCGGATCGGTTCCATCCGCGCCACAAATCCACATATGGTGCGCGGCGTTGAAATCACGGTCGATATAATCCCAGCGGGTGTACACGATATTGCCGTCATTGTTGACGCTCGGATAAAGCTCGCTGGTTTCATGCCAGCTCAGGCAAATCAGATCGCTCCCGTCATCTTTTACCGAGTAGAGCGTGCCGATTGGGTTCGGACCGCCAACTCCTTCGTTCCCGCAGCGCACACCGGCATACCGACGCTCAGAAATAAATGCAATGCGGCCGTTAGGAAGCCAGCAGGGGTGATAGTCGTTGAGAGAATCGCTGTCGGTGAGCTGTATCAAATTCGAGCCGTCAATATTCATCTGGAATAGATGAAACGTTGTCTGAGCCGTACGATTGCTGAGCGTTCCCCAGCCCCCGGATTTTTTTCGGCAATCCTCCGCCCAGGCAAACACGATCCGGTCGGCATCAAAGTCCAGGGCAAAAGAATTGTACGCGCAGTTGCCTCCCCATTCGCTGTTGGTGAGTTTTTTGCCCTGATAGCGTCCCTTTTGCACTATGGCATTTTCCAGCAGGTCGGTCACAATTGGATTGGCTGACTTGAAATTGGAAACGGCATAGATGCCGGCTTTTGCATCCTGTTGCGAGGCATGAGCCCAGTCATTATTTGGTATTATTCTATAATTGCCGATATAGCCGTTAAAAAGAAGCGTATCGAAATCCAGCAGCGGATTCTGAAAGGCGATTTCACGTCTGACGCGACAAACATCAAAAAAGCTTTGCTGATTTGCCTGGGTTTCAGATACAATTGAAGGCGCTAACCCATCCAGCCGGGCCCGTAGCTTATTGAGCGTATCGGCGGAAGACTCTGTCACTAACCATTCAAGGAGCGCCGATGCTCTTCGCAATGCGACCTGCGATGGTGTGCGTTCGCCAGCGAGAATTAAGACATTGGTATCAACGACGGTATGGCGATTGTTTTCGCGAATCCGGTTGCCGTTTTTGTCGTACTCAGCAATTTGAGTTACCAGAGCGTCGAATTCCTGAGTCCAGTAGGTCGAAAGTTCCGCTGCCTGACTCGCGAAATGCAGCAGAAACAATATACTGCCCATGCAAAGAGCGCTACCGCTTCTTCTAAAAGCCTTCGTTTTCATCCCTAAATCCTTTGTGAATGGTTTTCTAAGACTTCAATATAAAGGTAACGATAAAAACCGCCTGCCGAATGCTCCTGAACGAGCCTTTTATGTATATTGCTTTTATTGCTTTTCACTCACCTTAAAATGCCAGGCATCACGATGAAACGTTACGAGCAAATAGCGACAGATCTGCAAGCCAGGCTTGCGACCATACTTTCGCAAGAAAAAGCGCTTCCCCCGGTGCGAAAGCTCGCCGACCAATATGGCGCTTCGCAAAAAACCATTTGCGGCGCTCTTGAGATTCTGGTGAATAAAGGATTGCTTCTGCGGCTGGGCGGCCGCGCCGGTTATCGGGCGCCAGGCTCTGCCGTAACTTTTGAAAAAGAAAGTCACCCCCCGCGGTTCCAGAAAGCATGGCAGGATATCGCCGATGAAATAAAGAGGAAACTCTTGATCGATGCCTTGGACAATGAATCTTCGTTGCCCACGGCCTCTGTGCTTTGCGCGCAGTTTGGCTGTTCATACCGCACACTTCGTAAGGCGCTTGCCTACCTTGCTACGAAAGGCTTTCTCGTACGCAGAGGCAGAACGTATGCACGAGCGGCTTTACAAAAGCAATCCATCGGCGCAAAGCATAATTATATCATAATAGACCAACGGTACGATTCCAAAGAGAACGTCACTATAAATTCGATTCTGCAAACTGTCGATATCGCTTTTCGTCTTGCTGGATGGCATTCGCCCGAAATTGTAACGGATGATGCCATAAATGCAAAAAAAATGGACGCCTGCGGCGCCTGCATATGCATTTCGCGCGAACCTCACCAGTGGTTTAGAAAGTTTTTGCAGGCTTATCCGAGGCCGCCCAAAGCGTGCATCGATTTATCACAACAACACGGCGATATTCAGGTGGGTGATCCGCGCAAACTCATGATCATCGCTCCTGATAACCTGCAATGCGGCCTGAATGTCGCTCACTATCTTAAAGATCTGGGCCATAGCCGCATTGCCGTCTTTTCAGACGGAAAGATTGACAGGCTGTTGTGGCGTGCGCTGCGCGTGGCGGGCATTGGGGAAATCTTTCCTTACGATAAAAGAGGCGACCGGAGCGCTGCTCTTTTCGAGCCTAAAAGCGACTCCTTCGCTTCCGAAGCGGATCTTCGCTCAGCGGCATCCGCATTTTCGCAAGCGGTAAATGCATTGAGCGGAGGCCTGGGGAGCTTCCTTCGCACCCGGCTAAAAATGCTCGAAGACATTCGATATTACTGCAAGCGGTATGTATCGCTTGCGCCGCAATTCAGCAAGGCTCTTGAGGATCAAAGCATTACCGCCTGGATTGGAACGATCGATGAGGTCGCCCTGCCGGCACTTGTTTTTCTGCATGAAAACAGAATTGAAACGCCCGGACGGATATCCGTCCTTGGCTTCGACAATACGCCCGATGCCGCGCAAGCGGGAATGACTTCTTATGAAATTGGGACATTTGACATGGCCCGGACAGCCTTTCAGTGGCTTCGCTCGCCAGGGCTGGTGAAAGGCCGCTGTTTTGCCAACGGCGCTCTTTTTGAAAGGCTTTCTACCGCCAAGCCGCGAAAGAGTTAGGTGCGCACGACCATGTTCGTTTTGCGTTTTCGCCGCCGCTTGGCAAAGCGCTCTTTTCCGGCTGAAATATACAGGCGCAATTCATATTACTAGTACTCACTTCAAAACGGGGAAAAACATGAAACAAAGGCTTCTACGCAACGCCGCTTTGTTGGGTTGCATGATAATTGCCGGCATTTCAGCCGGGCCTGTCGCTTTCAATGGAATCGATCGCGCTCTGGCGCCTGATACTGCGCATTACCCGAAGTCCGCTGATACAGTAATCATAGACGTCATGATCGTGGTTGACCAGGGGGTCAGCGGCGATGGCGCGAGCAAATACAGCAAGTGCATCGAAGGTATGCACCGGAGCCCTCGAATCGAACGCGACAACAATCGATGAACTCATTATCGAGGTCGCCGCCGCCCGTAAGTCCGAACGAGAAAACCGTGTAATCGATCAGACGAGCGATTCTTCGATGGAGCAGAAGAAGAAGAAGGAAGGGTATTTCTAAAATTGTGGGGGTGGTGGAGTGGGGAGGAACCACAGAGGGCACAGAGATAAAGAAAGAAATTTAGGTTTAGTTTTTTAGAGTGCTG
>CAYOTW010000043.1:0-6987 GCA_964407005.1 Candidatus Woesearchaeota archaeon
TCTAAGAAACCCTTTTTGTAAAGGCTAACTTACTTTTGGGAACTCTAAGAAACCCTTTTTGTAAAAGGGTTTGTTATTTACATCTCTTCAACTTCTTCAATACCCAATAAATTCAAACCTTTCTTCATAGTCTTAACAAAAGACTCAACAAGAGCAACCCTAAAACCTTCTTCCTTACTCCCTAAAACATTATGAGAATGATAAAACTCATTAAACACCCTCGCCAACTCATAAAGATAATCAGCCAAAATATGGGGGGCATACTCTCTGGCAGAACGATTAACAACCTCTGAAAACAAATTAACAGACTTCAAAACACGAACCTCCTCTGGATTCAAGTCAACAATCTTAACCTTATTTTTTTTAGCAATCTTCCTCAGAACACTTGAAGCTCGAGCATAGGTATAAAGTAAATAAGGCCCGCTCCTTCCCTCAAAACTCAATGCCTGCTCCCAATCAAAAACAACATCATGATTTCTATCCTGTTTCAAATCATTAAAAATAATAGAACTCAATGCAACCTTTTCAGCAACTTCTTTTTTATCTTTCAAATCAGGATTTTTATCCTCTATAATCTCCAAAATCCTATCACTAGCTTTTTTAAACAATTCTTCAAATAAAATAACCTGTCCTTTTCTAGTAGACATTTTCATATTTTTAAACTTCAACCTACCAAAACTAATATGTTTCAAATCAGCTTCAATACCAGCCCGTTTAGCAACATCAAAAACCTGTTGAAAATGCAAACTCTGAGCAACATCAACAACATACAAAATCTCCTCAAAACTTTTCGCCCTTTCTAAAATCGCCCCCAAATCCCTAGAAGCATAAGTAGAAGACTCATTAGACTTTTTAAAAATCAAAGGAGGAATATCCTCTTCAAAAGAAACAACCTCTGCACCCTCACTTTTCTCCAACAAATCATTTTTCCTTAAAGCATCTTCAACTTCCTTAGAATCCCTATAAAAACTCTCTCCCTTAATCTCATCAAACTCAATCCCCAAAATACCATAAACTCTCTCAAACTCCTTCATAGAAATCTCATAAAAACTCCTCCACAATTCCAAATTCTCCTTATCTCCTTGCTCTAATTTCTTAAATTCCTCTCTAGCCTCTTCTTCCAAATCCTCATCTTCGTTCTCATGAAATTTAACATACAACTTATTCAAATCCTCAACATCTTTAATCTCAGAACCCCATTTTTTATATGCAACAATCAACTTTCCAAACTGAGTCCCCCAATCCCCAAGATAATTAGAACTCTTAACATTGCAACCAACAACATTCAAGATATTATACAAAGCATTACCAATCAAAGTAGACCTTAAATTATGAATCCCAAAATGTTTAGCAACATTAGGATGAGAATAATCAATCAAAATATCCTTTTTCTCTAACACCTTAACAGAGCCAGCATCATTCAAAGTTTTTTCAGCTAAAATCTTTTTATCAACAAAAAAATTAACATAAGCAGATTTAAAATCAACCCCTGAAATCTCCTTAGGAAGATTCTTTCTCATCCTCTCAGCCAAATATTCAGAAATCTCCAAGGGACTTTTTTTCTCCTTTTTAGCCAAAACATAACAAGGAAAAGCATAATCCCCAAACTCTTCAGAAGGAGGCACTTCTACTAAAGAGTCAACCTCTGACCTCTCTAAACCCGTCTCTTTCGCAACAAAATCCACAACATGCTCCTTCATAAAATCCTATAATCTACTTGTTTAATAAATCTTTTCAATCCCAACCTTTATAAAATCTAATTACTTTAAAATAATAACTAAACCGGAGAAATCTATGGCAAAAACTATAATTGACTGGATTGCGCTAATTCTGGTAATCGTAGGTGCTCTTAACTGGGGACTTGTTGGGTTCTTCAATTTTGACCTAGTGGCAACACTATTTGGAGACATGACAGCTATCTCAAGAGTAGTCTATGGACTAGTAGGAATATCAGGTCTTTGGACGATTTATTTCGCAACCAAAGAATAAACAAATTTTTTTATTTTTATTTTTTTAAATTAAACAAAACACTCTGGTTCAGAATTTCTCAAAAGATTTAAACCAGTATAAGACCAAAAGAAAAGTCTAAACACTAAGATAATATGAAAAAGAAAGTAATAGTAAATGACAAAATGCAAAAAAACCATATATACTATCTAACTCAACCAACTGGCAAAAATTTACATCCAGATTTTAAACCCGAACTGACACCTAAACAAATGCTTTCACTCGGTATTTTCGGAGGAAAATATATGACCGATTGTAAAAAAGAATTCCCAAAATCATGGTTTAAAAATGCAAAGCTATCTCCTAAAAAATCAAATCCTAAAATAAACTTCTTTAAAATTTCAGCTTCACAACCTCTCTTGGTTTGGCAAAAAAAAGGTTGGATTCATAAAGACGATCCCCGAGGCTGGTTTCAATGGTATTGTAGATATTATCTAGGCAGAAGACACAAAGACGATGAAAGACAAATCAAAAGATGGAAAGCATTTAAACGACATAAAACCCAGGTACAAAAAAATTGCAAATTAAAAGATTTAAAATGCAGACCTAAGCAAAGACAAGCACTTTTACATTGGGCCTATGACTCTAGGAGAATCTAATTTGTTTTAATTTACTTAAAACTCCAAAAGCCTCTGAAGCCTGCTTCAGTTCATTTGAGTTCAAATTATAGAGCATAAATGAATATCTTTCAACAGGAAAATTATCAATAAAATTATCATCCCCTTTAAAAGGCATTAAATGATAATATCTAACGATTTTCTCTTTTTCTTCCATAATACCTTCCTTAACACACGAAAAAATTGATGCGCTAATAGGCAAAACATGTTCATCCATAAAAAAACCAAACATTCTAGCAATATCACTCACCCCAATTTCATCATAATCAGGACTACGCGCCATCACAGAAACCGAATCAAGATAAAAAAGCCCAATACCATTTAATTCAGAATACAATTCTTTCGACCTTAAATTCCTTTTTTCTAAATCAGGAACGCCAATATCCAAAACCCTATAATGGTCCTTAACCTGTTTAACAACCTCCTCCCTAAAAGAAGGATTCTCATCTAAAAACAACCTTGCAGAATTTGAAAAACCTACTCCTAAAATAGCCCTTCTTTCCAATCTTAAATACTCCCCTACTAATTCATTTAACTGCAAACCCATAATCAAAGAACCCAATATAATTATTTAAAATTAATCACTACAACTAAACACAAAACACTTTTAAACCTTCAAAAATTTTAACTAATATGAAATCAAGAAAAAAACAAAACTCAGGAATATTTGCAAATTACAAACCTCCGAAAATCAAAAAAAATTGCAAAGATTGTGGAAAAGAATTTGAACAAGTAAAGGGAGCAAAGTATACAAAAAAATACTGCAAAGAATGCAGTCAAAAAAGAAAAAAAGATTACGAAGAACTATGGAAAGTCACTGCAGACGAATGTGAAGATGCCTAATTTTTAGAAACCAAAAAATAAGAATAAAAACCATTAGATTCTCCACGAATTAATTCTCTCTTATTTCCAGCACTATCCTCAACAACTATCCCTCCATTCCTTTTAAAACCTCATGACAAACACTTCCCCCAGGAATGTACTCCCCAGATTCTCTAAAAGAAATATCACCTTTTAACCATTCCTCACATCTATCCTCTAACAAACCATCAACAAGCAAATCATCAAAAGATATTTCTTCCCTACAATCACTAACTCTCCCCAAAACCTCCGAGCTATCAAAAAAATTCTCCAAATAAGCCCTACATTCTTTAAGACTCCCTGCATAATCCCTTGAAGAAGGATCTACTAATTCTAAAGTCATAATAGTAAAAATGATTATACCTTTATAAAATTTTATATTCTACAAAATACATTCTAAAAAGCAACCCATTCTCCCCTCTGCTTCTGCTCTCTATCCAAAACACTCCCTTTATCATTAATCTTCGGTCTCCCACTCTCTTTATCTTTTCTCAATGTAATCCCCAAACTCTCTAACAATAAAGAAATCCCTGCTTCAAATCCTTTCATGCCTTTCATGATTCCCCTCTTCCCAGACTCCCCTTCAAAAACAACAACCTCATCAGCAAGATAAGAAACCAATAACAAATCATGATCAACAACAAAAGCAGTCTTCTCTTTCTCAATCATCATCTCCTTAATTGCCTTAGCAACAGAAATCCTCTCTTCAACATCAAGATAAGCAGAAGGTTCATCAATCAAATAAATATCAGCATCCTTAGACAAACATCTTGCAACAGCCAACCTCTGCAACTCTCCCCCAGACAGGTCACTCATTTTCTTAGACATCAAAACACCCAAATTAAATCTCGAAGAAATTTTCTTATTAATCTTCTCCTTAAACATAACATTCCTAACCAACTCATCAGAATCATCCACTAAATACTGTTTTTTATAAGATATGCTTAAATCCCTGCCAAAATCAATTTTCTTTTTCTCGCCATTAACCAAAACCTCTTGCTCTCCAGCCAGAGCCCTAATAAAAGAAGTCTTTCCAGTTCCATTCTTTCCCAAAACACCTACAACAGAATTGGTCTTAATCTCCCCGCCCCTAACACTCAAACTAAAATTATCATATTTTAATTCAAAATCCTGCCAAGCACCAATTTCAACACCGCCTCCAGCAACATTTTTACTAAAATTAAAATTCAATTCCTTATCTCTAATTCTTAAATTTTCTTCTTTTAAAAAACCTTGAAGATAAGAATTAACCCCATACCTAGAAGCCTTAACGCCAGAAACCAAACCAAAGGAACCTTGCGAACCATAAAAAATATTCAGATAATCGGCAAGATAATCCAAAATAAGCAAGTCATGTTCAACCACCACAACTGTCTTTTCCTTAGAAATTTCCCTAATAAAATCACTAACATTCAATCTTTCTTGAATATCCAAAAAAGCCAAAGGCTCATCAAAAAAGTAAATATCTGCCTCGCCTAAAACAGAGGCAATGATCGCAACCTTTTGCAACTCTCCCCCAGACAACTCATTCAGTTTATTAGATAACAAATGCCCGACCTTCAACCGCTCTACCAATAAATCAACCTTTTCCTTAGAACCTCTCTGCAACAATAACTCCTCGACATTCAAATTAACAGAAATAGAAGACAAATTCTGAGGCTTATAAGAAACCTTAGCACTTTTAATCCAATCAAAATATTTCATTAATTCAGATCCAGAAAAAAACTTTCTAATTGCCTCCCCTCTATTTTCTTCAGATTCAAACTCTCTTCCTAAATTCATTTTCTCCTGATTAGACAAAATCCTAACAGCCGTAGATTTCCCAATACCATTCCTACCTAAAAAACCTAAAACACTTCCCTGTTTAGGGATTGGCAAAGAATACAATGCAAACCCGTTTTGACCATAACGATGAACCATATCTTTTTCAGAAACAGAAGGCAAATTAATAATTTCAATAGCATCAAACGGACACCTGTTCTGACAAATCCCACAACCAACACACAACTTCTCGTCAATAACCGACTTTTCTTTAACAACAATACAAGGCTCCCCTTTCTTATTTACTGGACAGCTCTTGCTACATTCATGACCGCACATATTTGGCTTACATTTTTCACTATCAACAATCGCTAATCTCATAAATATAATTACATAAAAGCAGTTTTAAAGTTTAGGATAAATCAATAAAACAAAAATTTTAAAATATATCTCTAAAAACTATTATAAACAATCCCATCTAAAACATTTAACCTAATCCCTTCTTTCTTCAAACCACTTACAACCTTCTCAACTTCCCTCCTTAAACCTCCTGCAACATCAACCCGGCGTCCAAAAAAACCTTTTTCAGTCAAACCATTAGCTTTCAAAAAACGGGCAATATTCCCATAACAACTCAATGGCTGTCCATTACTACACGGCATAAAATAATGTCTTCCTTTAACAGGCAAATCCTCAACCTTAGAACTAAATACAAAAACATCCCCCCTCTTCTCTAACTCTGCATCCAACCTAGAAACATAATCCCCTGAATTAGCACAATAATCTCCTTCTAAACCGGCCAAACACTCATCCCCCTCAGGAAAAGGATTTACAACTAACAAAGGCCTTGCATCAGACCGTGTTCCACCAACCCGTTGTATATTCATAAAAACCTTTTCTGCCATAAATTTACTCCTTACAACTAGAACCACACTCAGGACAAAACTTCTCGTGCCCCTCTAAAACATTATCACAATTTTTACACTTCTTAACATCTTCCCTTTTCTCCAAAATAGCCTCATAACCATCTCGACCAGATAAAATCTTTCCCATTATAGACTTAATCTTATCCTGATCTTCCCCTTCCTGCTGAAACTTTCTTAAATCCAATCCATCCATTCAAAATAAAAAATAAAACCCCTTAAAAATATTTCTATACTATTTTTCTTCAACTAAAAATTATTAAAAAGACATCTTAACACTAACAAAAAATGCCAGACAAATTTAGTTTTTATTATTCTATCACTATTTCCTCTGTTTTAGCACCCAACTCTTTCAAATCTTCTTTAATATCTTTAACAAATGCAGGCGGACCACAAACATAAAACTTCTGATTAAAATCTTCAACATAAGTAGCTAAAAAATCCTTATCAATCCGATTATAAATATAATTCTTATCAGGATATTCTTGATTTAAACTCTCCTTTAAAACATCTTTAGTCAAAACTAACTTCAAATCCTCCTTAGAAAACATGTCCCTAAACTCTTTCTCTAGAATAACATCTTCCTTCATTTTATTAGAAAAAATCAACTTATTTCCCTCAACCTCGTTCTTATTCTTCAAATCTCTCAATATAGCAATAAAAGGAGTAATGCCTGCACCACCTGCAATAAAAACACCTTTTCCAGAATAATTAATTGTTCCCCAAACATCCCTTATTACTAACTCATCCCCTGACTCAAGTTTAGCCAAATCTTTTGTCATACCATCTCTTTGAGAATAAATCTTAATGATAAATTC
>CAYOTW010000044.1:0-6697 GCA_964407005.1 Candidatus Woesearchaeota archaeon
GGAGGGCAATTCGCTTCGACAACTATCTGTATAAGATTGAGATGCAAATTGTGAGATTGGGTCTTTCTATTCTGAAGATGCAAATTGTGAGGAGGAGGGGAGAAGATTTTACTAACTTCGGCGAGCGGAATAAAATGGAGCGAGAAAAAGGGAGAGTCTTTCTTCCGAAGGAAGAAACTTGTAGTGGGAAATAAAAATCTTCGATAATCTTACTTTTTCTACTTAGGGGTAATTTCTTTTTTGTAAAAAGAAAGAATCCAAATACTACAAAACTCCTTAAAAACTAGCAAAATAAAAATCAAAAACTAACACAAACCTGGACAATCAGCAACGCCAGTATATTGCCCATAAGTAGAGTTAGCAAATTCCTTACAACTTCCAGATAAAGAAGACATATTTAATCCTTCAATTTCTTCCCCAAAGTTTATAGTTTGAGTTTTTTCACAATAATCATATTTCTGCTGAGTATTACACGCAATCACACAAGCTTGCCTTATAGTATCAACATTTGCAGCGCCACCAAAATAGGAATTAACCTTCCCCCACAAATTAGTCCATCCAGTGGAAAATCCCCAGATTAAAAATACTAAAACAGCCACAGCAAGAACAATCACAACGATTGTTCCTATAGTCATCTCAGCCCCTTTTTTACCTTTCATAAAAACTACAAGAATCAATCCTTTATAAATTTTAGCAATCAATCCCACATTCCAAAACATCAATCTCAAAATCCTCAGCAAGATCAACACACCGCAACTCTTCCTCTCTATCCTCAAAAACAACCTCAAAATACTCACAACAATAAGAATACTCACTACCCGAAGAAACCAAATCATCACATCTCTGCAAAACTATATCCACATTTGTCTTTCCTTGAGAATCTAAAAAATCCTTAAAATAACCTTCCTGGTAAACAAACATCAAAATCAAACCTAACAAAACAGCAATACCTAAAGCAATCAAAATTACCGAATTAATTGCTAAACTTAATCCTCTTTTCATAAAAATAAATAATTCAAAAATTTATAAAACTATCCCAAACCAGACAAAGCAACACCTGCAACCAAAGTCAAACCAACAATTGCAACCAAGGCAACGATAAAATACAACAACAAAGTACTCTTCAGATTCTTCCCAGTCTCACTTGTAGTCTGCAACAAATCCCTTCCAGACTTAATTGTAACCAACGTAGATGTTAAAATAAAAACAATCTCCACTAAATAAACCCCAATAACAATCTGTAAAAAATAAGTAGGAATCATCTGAGTAATATCAAATATTCCTAAAATCCCCTCGAGCCCTCCGGCCCCCCCAATACCCTCTACGCCTTCTCCCATTCCCGATTCAAACAGAACATTCAAAGAACCCAAAATGGTAGTAATCATCCCTGCAAGACCGACAACAATCCCCGCCAACAACGGGGCCAAAAAAGACATATTAGATTTCATATCAGAAATAATATCAGCCAATAAATCATTCAAACGAGCATTAATCTTTTTTATATTCTTAACATACTCTGAAATAGACATTAAAGAACGAGCCGCAACTTTCAAACCTTTCTTAACAGATTCAACTAAAATCCTCATAGAAGTCGCAACCAAATCAGATGGGTAAAAAATAACAGCCCCTCTCCTCTTATTAAACAAAGCCTCTTCCAAAGACATACCCAATCTTTGAATATTGCCATTCACCACATTAAAAAAGCCCTCAGTAGAAGTCCCTTTAGTAGATTCTGCAACCCTTGAAAATGCAACTTCAGCAGGTAAACCATCTCCAATCCGATTCCCCAACTGAAACAAAGAAGAAGTAAACTCTTTTTCAACTTCCTTATACTCCTCCCTAGATTTAATTAACTGAGAAGTTTTCATCCTATAAGCAATAACAAAAAAGAAACCAATCCCAATAGGGAAAAATAAAGATAAAAATAATGACAAAGGCCCATTTGGACCTGCAACAACACTTCCATTTTGAGTCAAAATTCCAAACACTCCTGAATCCCCCAAAAAACCCAGACCCACTTCAGAAAAAGTATAATCTTTTTGCATACCTAAAACAGAAGGCAAAGGAGTATATGCCCAAAACAAAGGCAACAAGCCCATTAAAATTAAAGGAAAAACAATTAAAAAAGCATACAAATAAGGTTTCTTAGATTTATATTTAGGATACATTGGATTTTTTTCTAATAAAGAAGTTTCCCCATAACCCCCAGGCCGTTGCATTGTAACATTCTGAGTCAAAAACAAAACCAAAAAGGGTACAATAATATTAAACAAAATCATAACATGCCACCACTTAAAAGCCCCTTGCAACATTGTAGAAGCCAAAGGCAAAATAGCTAAAGCAAGAGTAGGAAGAACAATCCCCAACATATAAACATTTGTCAAAGGAGATTTAACATCATGAGTATATTTCAACATCTTATCATAAACCCCATCTAAAATAACCTGTAATGCTTTTTCCAAAATCTGCACCCTTCTCTGTTCAGACGGCTCATACAAACTAGACTCAATCAAATGAAATGCCTCAACAAACTCTAAACTATAATCCTTCCAACCCTTCAAATAATCATCAACACTATCTTTAATTTTAGAAAACTTCCCAACCTCAACATTCCAAAATATCTTTCTAAAATCCAAACTAAGAGGTTCTTTCAAATGCTGCGATGCAAACTCCACAGCCTTTTCAAAATTAGACGTATGTTTCATATAAATAACAATATATAAAATTGCAGGAACCATCTGAGAAGAAGCTTTTAACCTCCACTGTATGGCCAATCTATTAGGTGTTTTATATGCATAAAAAAATAAAAAAATAGACAAGATTATTGTCAAAAAAAGAAGCATAAATGAAAAAGCTCCTGTCAAAAACCAAAGCCCCATAAAAAATAACAAACCCCCAATCATGGTCAAAAACAAAACAACTGTTGAAAAAACAACAACCTCTGAAGCAGTCAAATCTAAATGCGCAATCTCAACATTTCGCTCTATAACTTTTTTCTCCTTTTCTCCAACCTTAATCTTAAATAAATTTCCTAAACTCTTGCACCATCTTTCATAACGAGAAAAAGAAGGAGTCATCGCCTCCCTAAATCTTCTGTAAGAACTGCTATAATCTTTTCCAGAAGAATCAAAAGAACCCATCTGGCTTTCAATCTTAGCACCATACTTCTTTAAAATATCCTCTGTTGTTGGTTTATCCGCCATTTAAACTATTTTTAATTTTCAACCTCCTTATTTAACTTTTCAAAAACAGCAACATCAATAAACTGTTTTTTATTTGCATACTTCAGTCTATTCTCATCTTTATTAATAAATTCTTGTACTTTCTTTAATAAGTCTGCATCTATCTTTACTGCAGATCCTGAACTTTTCTTCTTTATTCTACCCATGGTCACTCCTAGACACCATAAGTAACAATCGGTAACTTTATAAAGTTTAGTGTCTACTATATATTATAAAAGATGGAAAAATCTAAAACACCCCAACTGGATTTTTATGTCTCCCCCTCAGGGACAATAGACCTGAAAGATAAAAAATCTAATCCAGAAAAAAAAGGTTATAAAAAACTAAATATTTAATCTCTTAGCTTCTTTTTCAAGCCAAGACTTCCATTTAGGAAAGACCTTCTTAGACTCAGGTAAACCAACCTCGCGAGTAACTTCCTCAGAAATCCTATGGAACTCATTATTAGACAAAACAGTAAACCCAGCCTCTAACAACTCCGGCTTATTCATCTTCTCTGCTAACCTAACTGTCTCCTCCTTCACATCTTTCCTTAGTAAAATATTATCCCAAACCGCATCCCAATTTCCAGCCCATCCCTTAACATTACCTGCAATCTCCTTAATCATCTCACTATCCCCATTCATCAAATCTTCTGTAGGTTTCAATTCATCAGATTCAACATCATACTTCATTAAATCAACAAAACCTCCTTCCTCTAAAGGATCCTTGTTCCAATGTTTCCTTACTTCTGCAATCTGCAAAACTCTTTTAGAAGAGGACAACCCATCGGGAGTCTTAATAGGATTAGCAACAACTACACAATCAGTCGCCTTAAAAGAAGTTACAGGAACACCTAAATCATTCACAACCCTATCAAAAACAGCATAAGGAGAAGCACCATGAATCGTACCTGCGACAACATTTGCCAAAGCACCAACTCTCATAGCCTCATACAATGCTTTTGCTTCCTCGCTCCTAATTTCACCTACAATCAAAGAAGAATCGCCTAAACGTAAGGAAGCCCGAATACCTTGGTCTGCCGAAACCTCAGTAGACTCTCCCATCAAAGCACTCCTCACTTTCATAGATAAAATATCATAATTCAATTTTCTCATTCTATCAACAGGCAACTCCAATGTATCTTCTACTGTAATAACTCTATACTTCGGCATAATCTCCAACATCAAACTTCCCAACAAAGAAGTTTTACCAGAACTCCTTGTTCCAGCAACCAACATAGTTCTAGAACCATCTACTAAAAAACTCAACAAGCCTGCCCCAAGCCCAGAAATCATTTTATTCTTAACAAACAAAGGTAAGGTCCAAGGATCACTCCGATGTCTCCTCAAAGCATATGCAATCCCTCCTGCAGACAAAGGATTCTGAACAATCGCAACTCTTGCCCCTACATTCTTCAAAAACAAACTAGTATCTAAAATAGGATTTGCCTCGTCTAAAGCCCTTCCAGATAACATCCTAAATTTAGCAGCCCATGAATCAGCATCTTCCTTAGAAGGAATCAAATTAGTAGAACACTCGTCATACTCATTATGCCTTACAAAAATTGGGCTCAAAGAAACAGGTGCATTAATCATAATATCCTGCAAATTCTTGTCCTGCAACAAAATCTCCAAAACCCCAAACCCAATTGTATACCTCACCAAAATATTTGCCAAATTATTCAAATCAGAATAACTAAGATTAATCCTTTTATTCTCTGCAAGATCCCTCAACAAATCCCTTGCAACATTAAAAAAAACTTGCCTCGTTCGATCATGATCTGTAAACTCTTCTTGCTTAGGTTGATGCTCAATCAAAACATTCCTAGCCAAATTCAATAAAACATGATGAGACTCACTCAAATTATACTCTGGCAAAGATAAATGATAAACCAATTTAGCCCGTCCCTCTTCCTTAAAAATTGTAACCAAACTCTTATCATATCCTTCTCCCACCTCATATTGCTTCAAAATCTCTGAATCTTCTGGAACTCGCGCCCTTAACCGGGTAAATGTAAAATTAGGCATAATGTCTGCACGAAAAACATGAGAATAAATCTCTCTATCTTCAATCTTATATTCGTCAAAATATTCCTTAAGTTTTTTAATCAAACCCAATTCTTCAAAATTTTCCAAAACCCTCGACAACAAATTCAAATATTTATCATCATAATTCTCATTCTCAACCAATGCCTTTTGCTCAAACCAAATCCCTCTCAATTCCCGATAAGCCTTAACAGGATTCTGCCTCAAAACCTCATTCAAAATATAATTCAAAACAGAATAAGCTTTCTCCATCTGCTCCCCCAAAAAAGACAGCCGATTCATAGACAACATCTTTTCTTTCTTAATCATAAAATTGTAAAAATCACCCACTTCATTCAAATACTTAACCTGTTCAAAATCATGGCTATAATTTCTTTGCTGAACAAAAACAATCCTAGAAACATTTGAATCTTCTCTCAAGGCATCAATAGTCTTCATCATGACAACAGGAGAATCAATCAAAGAAGGCACAAAACTAGCCCCAACATAATTAATATACATCACATTCTCCCCCGACTCTCTGACCACCTCTGTCGAATATAATGGCGAATTTTCCTTAAAAACCATATTTTACAAAAACATCTCATCTTTATAAGAATTATCATAATCAAATTCTTATTTACCCTATCTCAAATTAACCATATTAAAAACAATAAATTAAATCTTCAATAAAATCAAGGCCCAAAAATAAAAATTTATTATCAAAAAACCTAAAACATTTTAAACCTCAAAAACCTCATAAATAAAAAGATGGCTGAACAACAAGATAACCAGGTCCAATACCTTCTCTCAGATTTTAACACAAGACTAAGAGAAATAGAAGAAAGAAGTAGGGTCTTAAGAGAAAGAGTTTTACTTTTAGGAAAAAATTTAATCTCAATAAAACAAAAAACAGAAGAACAAATGCAGGAACTGAAAAAACAAAATACCAAACTCCAACAAGAACTTGAAAAAACCCACTCAATTATAAAAAATATTTCTGAAGAATCTGGAAAATTTGTAAGAAAACAAGAAACAATGAAAATTGAAAGAATGTTAAAAGATTTCCAACCACTTGAATTTGTAAGGGAAAAAGACCTAGAAGAAATTATAAACAAAAAATTAAGAAACTATAAAAAGAGCAAAAATATAGAATAATATGGCAGTCTTAGATCAAGTAATGCAACTTAAAAGTCAGGGGATAGATGATCAACAAATCCAACAACAACTTTCTAGCCAAGGCGTTTCTTCAAAAGAAATTAACGAAGCACTAAATCAGGCAAAAGTTAAGGGAGCAGTAGGAGATACTGAACAAGTTCCTCAAGGAACCCAACAAACACCCGACGAACAAAACCCTCCGGTTATTGGACAAGAACAAGCACCCCAGGGATTTGAAGGAATGGAAGAATCAATTATGCAACAGCAACAAGAACAGGCTCCTCAAATTGA
>CAYOTW010000045.1:0-6365 GCA_964407005.1 Candidatus Woesearchaeota archaeon
TTTTATCAAAATCAATGTCCTCATTGTAAGAAAATTTTTGGTTTGAAAAAAGTTTCAGATGAAGTAGTCAAAAAATGGGAAGATCCAAAACAATATAATGAGAAAACAATTTATTATTATTCTGATGGAATTACTCAAAAAGATGTTAAACAAGGAGCAACCAAAAAATTTACTGCCAGATTTGAAAGACACAAAGACGGATTTAATTGTAGTAAGTGTGGAGAAACACATCATAAAATAAGAAATGTTTTTGTCAATGAAAATGATTTTATTAAAGCCCGGAGAGATGCAATTCATAAAGTCACGACATCAACGAGAAAACCAAAAGAACATCACACAAATATTGATGTTGACTTTAATGTTGATTTATTTGAACCTACAGAATATAAAAATAAATCAGGGAAAAGAAAACAGATACCTAAAAGCGTAAAAATGTTATTATGGGAAAAATATTATGGAAGAAAAAAAGCAGAAGGAAAATGTTTTGTTTGTCCAAGAAAGATTCATATAAATCATTTTGAAGCAGGGCATGTAACTCCTGCATCTAAGGGTGGAAGTGATAAGATTGAAAATCTTAGGCCCATTTGTTTTCATTGCAATAGAAGCATGGGTAACCAAAATTTATACGAATATAAAAAACGAAATCATTAATCGTACGCGCTTCTCCTCCCGAAAATAGATTCGCTAGTCAAAATTACTCCTTCGCAACTTCGTTGCTCGGTTACACCTTGCAAGCCCTCGCAAAATCAAAGAGTTTGTTTGAGTGATTTAACAGCAAATTAAAACGGAAGATAAAATAAGATTGTAGGGATTAGTAGAGAGCCCATGAGAAAAGATCTTTTGACATTTAGTGAGATTGTTAGTAAGCCGAGGATTGTTGATGTTAGGAATATTATGAGGCCGTTTAGTTGTGTAAGGATTAGTACAATCGTTGTAAGGATTAGTAATGTGGCAAATGAGATTTTTGAATAATTAATTTTATGAATATGCTTTGAGATTGTTTTGGATAAAAAAATTGTTAAGGGAATTGAAATAATTGTCGTGATTATTATTGTGGCAATTATTGGAAAAAGGTTTAGGTTGTTTGTAAGTTGGCTTATTGCGGCTGCTGTTCCGGTTCTTGTTTTTTGTATAAGTTTGAGTGTTAAAATGGAGATTAGTAGAACAAAAGTATTTATTGAACCTAAGAGAATGAGGAATTGTTCTTTTGTTAGGTCTGTTAATTGCGATGCAGTTATTGCTGCTTGACTGCTTCCTAATCCAGGTAAGAATGAAAAAATAGGGGAGATTAAGGTAGTTAGTAAAAATGGTTTTTTGATTAGATTTTTTGATATTTGGCTTTTTTCTTGTTTTTGTTCTGGAATTTTGGTTTTTTGTTTTATTGAAAATATTAGTGTTGAAGAACCGAATAGACCTGTTAGGAGAGGGAGCAGGTTATTTGTTGTAATGTTTAATGAAGCTATTCCTAAAAATCCTGCAAGTATAAAAATTAATATTGCTGGAATTTTTTGTTCTTCTTTTGATATTAAAAATATGCTTATCCAGATTAGGATTAGTGCCATAAATCTTTGTATGAATGGGAATATTTTTGGGATTGAAAATGAGAAAAAAGGGATAATTATTATAAATGAGATTACTGCAATAGTTGAACCAATTAGTGTTAAAATTATCGCTTGATGGCCTAAACCCTTTTTAAGAAATTTGTGGCCGGGGAGAATAGATAAGGCTGTATCTTCATCTGGGGCACCTAAATAAATAGAAGGAATGAAGTCTATAAAGGTGTGCGTAAGGGCCATTGATACTACCAAGATTATTGCATTTTGGTTGGAAAGAGTTAGGAATGAAAGAAATGAAAGAAGAATTATTGCAAGGAGGTTTGTGTGTATTCCTGGGATTAAGCCTGTAAAAGTTCCACAGATTATACCGACGACAATTATGGGGATTATTTCAAGCATATTATTCAAATAAGCGAAATTATTTAAATGTTTAAATTGTTAACTTGTATGAAAGGAGGTGTAATATGTTTTTAGAAAGTTTAACAAATTTTAGTAATGCTGGTTTTAGTAATGCTGGGGCTTTAGCAGGTCTTTTTGCAATTGGGGGGATGTTATTATTTTTCTTTTTGCTAACTGCAATTGGGATTTATGTTTATACATCTTTTGCCTATATGAAGATTGCAAAAAGGAATAAACAGGAAACTCCTGGATTGGCCTGGATCCCGGTTGTAGGAAAACCGTTGGTTGCATTGAAAGCGGCAAAAATGCATTGGTGGCCATTGATAATCTTAATCCTTTATTTTGTTCCATTTCTTGCTCCAATTGCAGGGATTGCGTTTGCAGTTTTTAGTATTATTTGGAACTGGAAGATGATGGAAGCAATAGGAAGACCTGGATGGTGGGCAATATTTATGTTAATAGCTCCTGTTTACTGGGTTTTATTAGGAATTGCTGCATGGTCAGATTAAGATAGTTTTATAAATTTATTTTTCTTTATTTTTTTATGTTTGGTTTAAATGGTTTTGTTGTAGAGAATGTTACTTCTGCCTCTCTTCCTACAGAGGCAGCTTTAGGAATTGCGGCAAGTCTTTTCATTTTTCTAATGTTTTTTATTTTTCTAATGTTTGTAATTTTTGTTGGGATTTATGTTTATAGTTCATTTGCTTATATGAAAATTGCAGAAAAGGCTAAGTTAAATAATCCTGGAATTGCTTGGATTCCAGTTGTAGGAAAGCCTTTGATAGCTTCTAAGGTGGCAAAAATGCATTGGTGGCCTATTTTATTGTATTTGTCTTATTTATTTATCCTGGTGCCTTTTTTAGGATTTATTTTAGTTTTATTGTCGATGATAGTTTATTCTGTATTTTTTTATATATGGCATTGGAAGATGTTTGACGCTATGAAGAAGCCAGGTTGGTGGTCGTTGTTAGGTTTGGTCCCTTTTGTTGGAGGAATGATTTTTTTAGTATTTATTGGGATTACTGCATGGTCAGATTAGTTTTATGATTTTATCCACAATAAACTGTTTTTGATTTTTCCAGATTTCTATTTTTCCTAATGCCTTTATTTTATCTTCTTTTTTTAGATTTAGAATTTTTGAATCAAAAATTGTTAGTTTTGTTTGGTTTTCTCGTAGTTCAATAGTTATTTTATTTTGATAATATTTTATGTTTTTTATTGTGCCATTTATTTCTTTTTTAGGGATTTGTTGAGAAAAAATTAAGAGAGTTAAGATAAGGAATAATGAAGTGCATAGTAATAGTTTTGAGTTCATGTTTTTAGTTCTACAATATCTTTATCTTTCAGGATATGCTCGAGACCCACTGTTTGTTCTATGAATTTTGCAGAGGGTCCTGTAATTTTTGCTTTTTTAGTTTTTTTTGAAAGGCCTTTTAGTATTTTTTCTGCTACATCTTTTACTGTTGAGTCTTTTTTTAGTATTAGGGGTTTTTTTGAAGCAGTCTTTCTTGGTTCTTTTGTGTAGATTCGAATTACTGGAAATGATTTAAATATCTCTTTTTTTAGTTCGTCAGAGTTTTCAGGATTTTTAGAGGAGAATAAGAAGGATTTGTTTTTTAATTTTGATTTTAGTGTTGCTTTAATCTTTCTTTTTTCTTTTTCTGAAAGTTGATCTGATTTGTTATAGATGTAGATTTTTTCTGCATTTGATTTTTTTAAAAATTCTTCTGTCTCAAATGCCTGATTTATAGAATTTATAGTTATGAGTAATATATCTGTTGTGTTGACTATGCTTTGGTCGTGGTTAGGAAAAGGGGGCAAGTCTATTAATTGGATATTTACATCTTCATATTTCATTGTTCCTAGTTCTGGCTGGTATGTCGTGAATTCATGAGGGGATACTTTTGAATTTTGATTTGTTAGGACATTAAATATTGATGACTTTCCTGTGTTTGGGAATCCTATAATGCAGACTTGCATTGGTTCTTTTTTAATTCCAATTTTTCCAGATTTTCCTGCTTTTTTTGATTTTTCAATAGATTGCCTTAATTTTTTATGCCTTGTTCTAAGGTTTGCACGCATTGACTCTCCTGCTTTATGTTTTGGAACATGTTTTAGCATTTCTTCTAAACATTCTAATCTTTCTTCGTCTGTTTGTGCCAAGAGATATTTTTTTTCTGCTGCAATATATTCTGGAGATTGATTTGTGCTTCCCATTATTAATTTTATGTATTTTGGGTTTAAGAAATTTTTGAAAGTTATTTAAATGTGGTTTTATTTTGTTTTTTATGAAATTGGGAGTTTTATTTTCTGGAGGAAAGGACTCGGTTTATTCAGCCTGGATTGCAAAAAGAGAAGGATATGATTTAACTTGTTTGATCTCTATTTTTTCTAATAACCAAGAGAGTTACATGTTTCATACGCCATCTATTAGAAAGGTGGAGAAACAGGCAAATGTTATGGGTGTTCCTTTGATGGTTGTTAAGACCGAGGGAGAGAAGGAGAAAGAGTTAGATGATTTAATGAAGGGTTTGAAGAGGGCTAAGATGGAGTTTGGCATTGAAGGTGTTGTGACCGGGGCTGTGGAGAGTGTTTATCAGGCTACGAGAATTCAGAAAATTTGTGATGATCTTGGTTTGGAGGTTTTTAATCCACTTTGGCAAAGGGATCAGTTTGAGTTGTTGAATGATTTGTTGAGAGAGAATTTTAAGGTTATTGTTTCAGGTGTTTTTGCTTTTCCATTAGATAATGAGTGGATTGGCAGGGAGATTAATAACGAGTTTGTTAAGGAAATGGGGAAATTGAATAAAAAATGGAAAATTAATCCGGCTGGAGAGGGAGGGGAATATGAGTCGTTTGTTTTGGAGTGCCCATTATTTAAAAGAAAGTTGAAGGTTAAAGGGATTGAGGTTAAGAAAGAAGGAGAGAATGCATTTAGGGGGGAGGTAGTTTTATGAAAACGCTTTTGGTAAATGTTTGTAAGGAGAAGTTGCATTTGTATGAATTTGTTAAACCAGTAGGAGATATTTTAAAATTTATTGGCAAGGATTTTTTTGTAAGACATTATTTGGACTTGTGCGAGGATGATTTAAAAAAATGTGAGCGGGTTATAATTTGTGGAACTTCTTTAGCTGATAGGAATTATTTGGAGAATATTAATAAATTTTTTTGGCTAAGGGATTTTGATAAGCCTGTTTTAGGGATTTGTGCAGGTATGCAGATTTTGGGTTTGATTTTTGGAGGGAATAAAGAAGAGATTAAACAAAAGACAGAGATTGGATTTTATTTTGAGAATTTTTCAAAAGGATTTTTGGGTTTGAAAGGAAAAAAAGAGGTTTATCATTTGCACAGGAATTATGTGGTTTTTGAAGAAGGATGGGAAATTTTTTCTGAAGGGGATGGAGTTCAGCAGGCTGTTAAAATGAAAGATAAACAGATTTATGGAGTTTTATTTCATCCAGAGGTTAGGAATAAGGAATTGGTAGAGGAGTTTGTCAAGAATGGATAAAGATTTAATAAAAGAAGTTAAGAAGAAAAAGCAGTTTTCTGAGTTGCCTGATTCTATTGTCGAGAAGGCGCTTGTTTTGAATAAGGGGGATGTTAAATCTGCGAGGGCTTTTTTGAGAAAGTATTTTGGGGTGTTTTTGACCAACCGAGTTTTGAAGCCTAAGGATGTCTTTGATTGGAGAATCATTTTGAAGACACATATTTCCAGTAAGAAGAGGGATTATGAAAGGCTTTATGATGAAATTCTTGATGATTGTTATAGTGTTGTTGATTTGGGTGCGGGAATGAATGGTTTTTCTGTTTTGGAGATGCATGAGGCCTCGGGTGTTTTAGAGTATTGGGGTGTTGAGGCTAGTAAGCAGTTGGTTGATTTGATGAATGAATTTTTTGATAATTATTGCAAGGGTTATAATGCTCAGGCGGTTTGGTTGGATTTGTTTGATTTAGAAGGTGTTAAGAATATTGTTAGGAACTCCGGAGAGAAAAGAGCTATTTTGTGTTTTCAGGTTATAGATGCTTTGGAATCTTTTGAAAAGGATTATTCTAAAAAATTGATTTGGGGGGTTGCAGAGGAGATGGCGGTGAGGGATATTTTTGTTGTTAGTTTTCCTACGAAGAGTTTGAGTGGGAAGAAGAGATTTAAGGCGAGCAGGGATTGGATGACTTATTTTTTAAGAGATAATTTTGAGATTGTAAAAGATTTTGAAATGTTTGATGAAAGGTTTATTGTTTTTAAAAAGAATTGATTTTTTGGATTCTTTCTTTGGACTCTCTTTTCTTAGAAAGAAAAGATTTCCCCGAAGCAAAAGAACTTAGTTACCCCCGAAGTAGAAAAAGTAAGATTATTTATATTTTGACGAGAGGAATTAAATGCCCACTCAATTCTCGCTATCGCTCGAAAAC
>CAYOTW010000046.1:0-6133 GCA_964407005.1 Candidatus Woesearchaeota archaeon
ATTATTCATAAAAAAATAAAAGAAAAACAAATATTTAAACCTAATCACAAGCTTTAAAAACCTAAATCACAAAAATAAGATATGGCAAAACCAAAAGACAAGCAAGATACTAGATTTATCAGAGTAAAATGTTCAAAGTGTAAAAATTCACAAACAATATTTGGAAAAGCCTCCACAAAGGTAAGATGTCTTGAATGTGGCGGCATAATTGCACTGCCTTCTGGAGGCAAAGCAAAAATCAGAGCAAGAGTAGAAGAAATCCTATAACTATTCAACACATAACAAGGAAGATATATATTCTGGAGGAATAGGGGTTAAATCATAAATATTTAAATAATATCCATCCTGATTTATATCTAAACGTGCACAAGGAATCCCTCCCTCACCAGTACTAGAACAATCATTAGGATCTGGAGAACAAGTATCCCCCCTATGCCAACAAGCCATCATAATCTGGGCATCCACAGAATCTACCTTTCCATCCCTATTAAAATCTGCACCATCGCACCAATAATTATCCTCACAACAATAAGTCAGATCCCCCACATCATCACAACATAAACCAGATCGACAACATCCCCTTCCTACGGCGCAATAAGGAGGTTTCTGCCACCACAACCCTATAATTCCTGCTATCTGAAATGCAGAAGGAGCCTCGCCAGATTCCAAAATCCCGCTCTTATCCGCATCCAACCCATTACACCAATCAGAATAAATTAAAACAGGCAAATCACCTAAATCTGCCGCCTCTTTCAACCTAGCTGTATTGCTTTTCTTACCTTCTATCTCATTTTCCCCTTCCCTAATAAAAGGAGCAACATAAACCTTTTCTATATCAATAGGATTATAATGACCATAATGAAAAAAACAAACAGTCCTCATACCATTCTTTTCAGGCACAAGATCATAAACATGAAATTCGTCTTTAAGAGTAACTCCTTCTGAATTTCCAGATAAAACAAAATAAACATTAAAACCAGAAATATTATAATCATCTTCAGATCTCTCTAATTGTAAACAAGAAATATAATCTTCTCCAGAATAGACAGAATAACCTTCGAAAAGATTAATTCTTAATAAAGCAGGAGCAGATTCAAAGCCTTCGATAGAAATAAAAGATAAAATAAAAAGCCAAACCATAGAAATCGCAAATACTAAAACTAACATTATTAATACTATCGAGACAACATTAGAAATGCCTTTCTTCATTATTAATATACAAGAGAGATAATATAAAAACTTTTCCAAACCCAAAACTTTAAAACTTAAAAGAAAGTTTATCTAAGATGGTTAAAGAAAACGATTTAGTTTTATGTACAGTTGAAAGAATTACAAATACTACAGTTTTTGTTAAACTTCAATCTGGCGAAGAAGGAACACTTGTAATAAGCGAGATCGCTCCTGGAAGAATAAAAAATTTAAGAGAATATGTAACACCTAACAAAAAAATAGTCTGTAAGGTTTTGAAAAATCAAAACAACCACATTGAACTATCTCTAAGAAGAGTAAGCTCAAAAGAAAAAGCCCAAATCATGCAGGAATACAAAAAAGAAAAAACCTTAGAGTCTGCATTCACCCAAATTCTTGAAAAGCCAAAAGAAACAAAAGATAAAATTAAAAAAGATTTTCCAACATTATCTGAATTTGCAAAACAAGCAAAAGAAAATCCAAAACTAATTGAAGAATATATCTCAGACCAAGAACAAGATAAAATTAAAAAAGTAATAGATAAAAGACAAAAAAAATCAGAAATAAGAAAAACAATTGAATTAAAATGTTTAGAAGACAACGGAATAGAAATAATCAAAGGACTAATAAAACCCCAATCTGAAAACCAAAAAACAACCTATATCTCTGCAGGAAAATTCTTAATCACTCTTAAAGGAGATGACCAAAAAAAGACTGACAGGCAAATGGAAAGTCTTTTAGAAAACATAAAATCTGAAGCAAAGAAAAAACATTGTGACTTTAATATTTTACAAAAATGAAACTTCAAAAATGTGAAAAATGTGAAACATACACATTAAAAGAAAAATGTGAAAAATGTAATATAAAAACAAACTCAGCCCACTATAAATTTCTAAAATTAAAAACTAGAAAAGATTAATTATTAGCAAGACTCGTAATCTTCTTCTCCAATCCAATCACATCCAGAAACACTCCCAATTTTATTGCTTCCGCCAATAAAACCTAAAGAAGCATCATAACAATAAAAGTCATGATTAACATTATCGCACAACTCCACATCAATAAAATTATTTTCATTTGAATCAAAAATAGTAACACCATATTCATATCCATTTTTAATTACAATCTCAGAAAAATTATTATATGCAGAATTATCTGTCAATCCAATCCCTCCCGTAGAGTTCATAAAAACATTTTCTACAAAACTATAATTAGAATACTTAAATGAAATTGCTTCCCCCCCAAGATCATTAAATACCAATTCATTAAAATAATTATAATTAGAGCCATAACCCACATAAACCCCATAAGCAAAATTAGAAGACATAAAACTAAGATTAACAAAAGTATTGTTTAGACTTTGCTCTAACTTAAGACCATATCCCTCCCATACGTAAGGCATCCCTCCCTCTGGAACCTCAGAACCTCCTGAATTATTAATAAAAATAATATCTTTAATAAGATTATTTTTAGAGTCCGACAATACAATACCCTCAGTAAATTCTTTAATCACTCCATTTTGTATCCAAGTTCCATTATAACCCCATACCCAAATACCCCTATACAATCCATCCCCTTCAATAATATGACCTCCTAAATTCAACTTAACGTTATTTGCAGAAATCCTAAAACAATCATCTGCAACAAAAAGATCTTTTTTCAAATAATACCTTCCACCCTCAGTTATATTAGTACAATTATACAGTGCAATCTGACAAATCCCATTAATAGATTCCATTCCATCAGAACAAGAAACTTCTCCCGGAGAACTAGATGAACCTCCTGTAGACACAGAGCCCTTTTCTCTCAAATAATCTTCTTGTCCAACTGTTAATCTTAAACCACTAATAACCATATCAGCCTTGTGGACAACATCTCCTTCAACCAACCTCCCATTAACCTCAAAAACCGGAGCAACCGCCACCTCATAAGGAATGCCCAAATTCATCATAGAAAAATTAAATAAATAGGTCTTTGCCTCTCCTGGATTTGGAATCTCATCAAAAACAACAGACTCAGAAGAACCATTAATATAAAAAATAACTTTTAACTTTTTTAAAACAGAATCATCAGCCCCTCGTTTAATCTGAACAGAAGCAATCCTGGTCTGATTATCAAAAACAGTATAGCCTTCCTTCAGAATACTTAAATCAACCTGAGTAGCGGAAACTGATGCAAGACTCTCTTTCATAACAGGCAAAATAGCAATCCAAATTATAGACACAGCTGCAACAGTTATTAAAATTATTAAAACAGTTGCAACAACAGCTGAAATCCCTCGATTATTCATAAAAATAAATAGATTAAAACTTTATAAAACCTACTAATCAGAAGACATTCCAAATCTCTTTAAAATCTTCCCAGGGTTTTTATAATAATCACTAATAACTCTCTGAACCTCATCATACTGAACAACATTCTCCTTATACATCTTATACAACAAAAGCGTCCTCTTCTGAAACTCCTTATACAACTCTTCGTAAGTCATACCATACCTCTTACAAATCTTATCAAAAATACTACTCTTTTTTTTCATATAAAATTTATCGTCCGCAGGATTCCACATAAAAGGAGAATTAATCTCTGCCCCTCCATCATTCTTAATATTCACTACCTCAGAAATCTCTCTTAATCTCCTAGTCTCATGATCTTTAATAATAGCATGAGTCATAATCGCAACTGCATCAAGACTATTAACTAATGCAGGATTCAAACTAATCGGAGGAGTCTCCAACCTTCTAACCACAGTATCAACAGAATCTGCATGCATTGTAGAAATAGAAGCGTGCCCCGAGGCCATACCCTGAAATAAAACAAAAGCCTCTTTACCCCTTACCTCACCAACAATAACATAATCAGGATTCTGTCTAAAACTAGATTTTAACAAAGAAAACATATCCACTTCACCCTGTCCACCAATAGAAACACCCGTCCTAACAACAGCAGGCAACCAGTTCTCTCTAGGCAAATTCAACTCACGAGTATCCTCAATCGAAACAACCCTATTTTCAGGAGGAATAAAAAATGCAATCGCATTCAACAAAGTCGTTTTACCAGAAGCAGTCCCCCCAACAATCATTAAATTAGATTGATATTGCAACAATATCCAAAAATAAGCCAACATCTCCGGACTCAACTCTTTCAAACCAATCAACTGTGTAGGTGTCCAAGGTGTTTTAGTAAATTTCCTTATTGTAAAAGTCGGACCCTTAGAAGTAACATCTTGAGTATAAGTCGCATTAATTCTAGAACCATCAGGCAAACTCCCGTCCAACAAAGGAGAAGCATAAGAAATATACTTCCCAGATTTTTGAGCAAGTTTTTCAACAAAGTTAGCCAGCCCATCTATAGAACTAAATCTAAGGCTCGTCTTAATATTTCTAAAAACCCTATGAACAATGTAAACCGGCTCATTCGCCCCATTACACTCAATATCCTCAATGTAATAATCCCTCATCAACGGTTCAATCTCATTCAATCCAACAAAATTCCTATACAAATAATAAAAAATCTTTTGATAAGCCTCTTCAGAAACCTTTAAACCCAATTCAGAAATCAAAACCCTTGCAGTCTTATCAACATAATCAATCAACTGCTCATCACTCCCACCTGTAACAAAATCAACATTAACTGATTCTCTCATCGCCTGTTCAACTCTCTCAAAGTTCTTTTTATCCTCTTCTTCAAGGACAGGCTCTTCAACATTGTAAATTAACTCTCCTTGTTCCTCATCCCAATAAACATGAACAGAAACAAAAGGAGCAATCAACATATATCTTACATTAACCTTTGTCTTGTCCTCTGGCCGTGGAACTGTCGGTACATTCGGACTTAAATTTAATTTTACGTTCTCCATTTCACCTCAATAAAAAAAGAATAAAGGGTTTATTAATATTTACTCTCTAATATCTATAATCAAATTACCGCCATCTGCCTTCCCAATATTTTCAATATAAAATATATAATTAGTAGGGGCAGCCTCAAACTCCTTTACTCCAGTCGTTTGATTGTCATACCTTAAATCAACAGGATAACCTGCACTTAATGTAACAGTCCACGGGCTACCCTCTTCTGTTAGAATATTCATATTGCCCAAAGATATGCTTTCTCCAGTCTCACTATACTGATAATCAGAATCAAGAATCCATTTCAACTCATCATTTTCAGAATCAATAATAAACCGCCCATTAGAAATCTTCATCTCAACAACCCTTCTATTGCCCGGAGCCCTCTGAACTTCATAAATCTTATCGCTAATCAAATTCATAGAATCAATACTCCGACTAATAGTCATCTTATCCTTAATAGAATCAATCTTCGGCTTTGCAATTGCCAACAAAATTCCAATAACAGCCAGACCAATCAAAGTATAAATAACAGTTTCAACCCAGACCTGGCCTTTCTTAGATCTCCCAACTTCCAAATGTCTTATCACTCTTTTCATAAATCAATTAGAAAAATCTAGTTTATTAATCTTACGTCTTTTAAAATAAAATACCCCTATTCAAACCCAGATAAATCTTCGATAAAAACAACATCTAATCTTATAAAGTAGGCATTTTAATACCTCCTCCTCAAAGAGAGAAGATTTTACTAACTTCGGCGAGCGGAATGAAATGAAGCGAGAACGAGAGAAGGAGGTAAGAGAAGATTTTACTAATTGGGGCGAACAATTCGCTTTTGAGAAATTAAGGGAAAATATATCGAATGCAAATTGTATAGAAGAAGGGAGAAGATTTTACTAACTAAGGCGAGCGGAATGAAATGAAGCGAGATACTGGGGCGAACAATTCGCTTCGACAACTATCTTTGTAAGATGGAGATGCAAATTGTGAGATTGGGTTTTGATTTCGCAGAAATCAATTTAGTGGGTAATGAAAATCTTCGATAATCTTACTTTTTCTACTTAGGGGTAATTTCTTTTTTGTAAAAAGAAAGAATCCAA
>CAYOTW010000047.1:0-5988 GCA_964407005.1 Candidatus Woesearchaeota archaeon
CCCAATCTCACAATTTGCATCTCCATCTTATAAAGATAGTTGTCGAAGCGAATTGTTCGCCCCAATCTCTCGCTTCATTTCATTCCGCTCGCTCTAGTTGGTAAAATCTTCTCTTTTGAGGAGGATTAAACTACTCACTCAATTCTCGCCCCATTTCATTCCGCTCGCAGGAGTCAGTAAAATCTTCTTGCTTGATTTTTTTAGCTTGGGGTTTTGATTGATTAAGCATAGATTTTTAAGTTAGATTTTTCTTTTTAAAATATGGTGGAATTTAATAAAAAGGTTTTAGATAATGGTTTGATTGTTTTGCATGAGAAGAGAGATGTTCCTGTTTCTACGGTGATGTTATCTGCAAGGTATGGCTCGGCTTATGAAAAGGAGGAGGAAAAAGGTATTGCGCATTTTATAGAGCATTTATGTTTTAAGGGCACTGAGAAGAGGAGTGTTAGGGAGATAGCTTCTGAAGTTGAGAATTTGGGAGGTGTTTTGAATGCATTTACTGCTGAAGAAAAAACAGGCTATTTTGTTAAGTTGCCGAGTAAACATTTAGAGACTGCAATGGATGTTATATTTGATATTTTTTTTAATCCTATTTTTCCTGAAGCAGATGTTGAAAGGGAGAGAAATGTTATTTTAGAGGAGATTAAGATGTATAATGATAATCCTCGGATGCATACTCTTGAAAGATTGAAAGAGAGTTTATATGAAAAGCCATTTGGGATGTTTGCTGCTGGGACTGAAGAGGGGCTGATGAATTTGACAAGAGATGATTTGTTGAATAGGCATAGGCAGGTCTATGTTCCTAAAAATTCTATTTTGTGTGTTGTTGGCAATAATGATTTTGAAGAGGTTGTCAGATTTGCAGAAAAGTTTTGTGTTGAGAGGGAAGGAGATATTTTTGAAGTCTCTGAGATAAGGAAGAGGATTAAACGTGGGGAAGAGAAGAGAGAGGGGATTCAGCAGTCTAATTTTGGAATTGGTTTTCATTTTCCAACGGCAAATGAAAAAGGGAAGTATGCTGCAGAAGTTTTTGCAACTATTTTGGGTGAAGGTATGTCTAGTAAATTGTTTTCTGAAGTAAGGGAAAAAAGAGGTTTGGCTTATGCTGTTAAGTCTTCTGTTGATTGTGGGAAGAATTATTCTTATTTGGTTATTTTTGCTGGGACTGATAAGTCCAAAGTTGAAGAGGCGAGAAGGGTTTGTTTAGATGAATTTCATAAGATGGCTGGTTTGACTGAAGAGGAGTTAGAAGATGGAAAGGAAAAGACAATTGGTAATCATCTTGTGGATGCTGAGTCTTCTGAGCAAGTTGCAATGAATCTTATTTTTGAAGAGATTTATGGGGATGCTGGAGAGTATTATAAGTTTGCAAAAAGGATTAAGGAAGTTTCTTTAGAGGATATTAAGAAGTTGGCTGGGAAAACCGAATATTCTAGTTTTGTTTTGTCTCCTTAGATTTATAGAGATTAAACAGACCGTATTTTATGTTTTAAATAAATGTGAAAAATATTTTGCGAAAAAGAGCTATAGAATTAAAATATAGTATAGAAAGTTTTTGAGGCTTTATATGATTATTGGTTTTTGTTGATTATGTTTTAGTATAGATTTATTTTTATATGTTGTTTTGATTTTTTTATTTTAATGATGCGTGAAAAAATTGTGGATTGTTTGATAGATTCTTTTATTAAGGGAAATAAAATTTGTGATTATGGATTAAGAGAAGAATTTAGGGGCAAGGGAAATAATAACTTTTATGAAATTGTTTCTGAAAATTATACAAATCTTGCAAAATTATTTACTGAAAGATTAAGAGGAAAGAGAATCAATGGAATGGTTCCGATTGTTTGGACTTCTGATTTTAAAAATCCGGGGAGTCATTGTTCAGTTAATTTAGATTATTATATTGAGAGATATAGGGCTATGAGCAAAGAATCTCCTTGAATTTTTTAATTTTATTTTCATCAAGTTTTTTAATTTGTTTTAATTCTTCTTCAGAAAGATTGAAGATTGCTTTTAGGGAGTTATGTTTTTCTAAAAGTTTTTTTGCAATTGTTGGACCAATTCCAGGAAAACCTTCGAGAATAAATTGTTTTTGTTCCTTTAGTGATTTAAATGATTTGGAAGGTCTTAATGATATTTTTGGTTTTGGTTTTTCTTGTCTTTTTGCAAGAGTCAGTAAAAATTTAGCAGTGTCTTCTGCATCTTCTGTGTAGATTATGGGTATATTCATTTCTAAAATTGTGGAGAGCAACATTCCACGAATTGCATTTTCATGAAAGTTTGTTTCATCATAGTTGTAGATAAAGCCTTCTAAAATTAGAAATGCTTTTGGATATTTTTTTATTTCCTTTAGTTGGGTTGGAAGTCTTTTGTTAATCATGCTTGAAAGGAAGTCTGAAAATGTTTTTCTTTCTATTGCAACTTCTCCGACTATATAATCTGCTATTTCAAGATGTTCTATTTTTGTGGGGGCTTTTAAGTATCTTAATTCAGATAAAACAAGGGATTGTTTTTCTCTTGTGTCTACGATTATTGGGTTTTTTAGAATTGGTTTTTTGGGATTTTCTTTAGTTTTTGAGAATATGTCTTCAATGGGTTTTTTCATTATTTTTTTAGGGAGATTGGATTAATAAATTTTTAGAAAAGTCTTTTTTGATTATCTTCATTAAGGTTTCCTTTTAGATCTTTTATTGCAGAGTGCATTTTTCTTTCTTTAGCTTTTGAGGCATAATGGTATGCAACATCTCTTGTTCCTTTTGTTATTAAGATTTTTAGGCTCCCTGGTTTTAATCTTGCTGTTCTCCCTGCTCTTTGAATTTTTCTAATTGCTGAAGGGATTGGTTCATAAAATACTACTTCTGAAACTTCTGGAATGTCTAAGCCTTCTTCTGCAATTGATGTTGCGACTAAGATATTTATTTCTCCTTCTGCAAAAGACGAGATCATTTGTTTTTGTTCTTTTTGGTTTAGTCCTGTTGTTTTGCCTTTTGAATTTGTTTTTTTAGATTGACCTACAAATATGCCTGGACGAGCATTTGGGATAGTTTCAATTGTTTCTGTTATTTTTGTTACAGTATCTCTGAACTGAGAAAAAATAATTGTTTTTGATTTTGGATTTTTTTCTAGTTCTTTTTTAACAATCTCTTTAATTTTTTCAATTTTAGGGTGTTCTTTATTTAGCTGATTTGTTAGGGAGAATGCTTTTGCAAATCTTTTATCTGCAACAAGTCTTTGCACTCCTTTTGATTTTTTTTGTGAAGCTTGTTTAAATAATTCTCTTAGGTAATTTAAAAAGGAAGAGATTGTTTGTGTTTCTAGTAACTCTAATGCATGTTGTAATTTTATTGCTTGTGCACAGACTGAGGCAGACATAAGGTAGTTAGGAGATTTATTCCCGGAAGTAATAGCTTTCATTATTTTTCCTTGTGTTTTTAAGAGGTTTGTTTTGGAAGTTGGTCCAAATAAAACCCTTCTGTTTTTTAGTTCTTGTACCTTATCTGAATATATTTTTTCTAATAAATATCTTATTTCCTTGAATTCTGGAGGGAATTCTACTTCTATTTTTTCAAATTCTAAATCTTGAAGGTATTGTTTTACATCTTCGCTTTCCCTGGTTCTTATTTCTACTTCTTTTATTCCAAGATTGCTACAAACTTTTTGTATTGTTTTTTTATCTGATCCTGGCGATGCAGTTAATCCCAAAACTCTTGGATTTTCTGCTTGTTCTAGGTATTTTTCTGCTATAAAATTGTATGAGTAATTTTTAAGACACCTATGGCATTCATCTTGTATTAAGAGAGATACATCTTCTAGTGAATAAAGATTTTTTTTAAGGTCATTTGAGATACACTGGGGTGTTGAAAATATAAACTCTGCAGTTTGCCAGATTTTTCTTCTTTTTTCTGCAGGAGTTTTTCCTGTGAATATTTGCATGTCTGCCCAGGTATCTGAATTTTCAATTATTTTTTTAAATGATTCAAAGTGTTGCTCAACAAGTGGTCTTGTTGGTGCAAGGATCAAGACTTTTTTAAGTGGAAATTTTTTAAATCTTTCAATTGCGAGCATTATTGCGATTAGGGTTTTTCCTGTTCCTGTCGGAAGTACGACTAGGCAGTTTTTTTCAAGGCATGTTTTAAAAATTTCTTCTTGATATTTTCGAGGGGTTATTTTAATTTCTTTCATTATACAATGATAAGGCTCCAACCAAAGAATATTGCTGTGATAACTATCATTGTGAACCAGAGAAATCTTGAGCCGAATAAGATTTTGCTTCCGTCTAGGCTTGATATTGGGATTAATGACCAGAAGGCATAATAAATACTTAGGCTCGCAAGTGTTTCTATCTGCCATGTAGGAGGAAATACTCCTGCGAATGTATATGCAAGAAATGCAAGTAGCAAGTTTGCGATTATTCCGGCAGTACATATTATTGACATGTCCCATTCATTCATTTCTGAGAATCGGTATAGTCCGTGTCTTTTTGAAACTCTTTCTACTCTTGCTTTTATTTCTGTTTCTAGGATCGCTAACCAGAAGAATGTGCCTTTTGTTATGAATGAAACTATTGGGGGCAACAATACCATTGGAACTGGTTTTTTAAAGTGGGAGTCTTTTCTAAACCCGTATTGGTAAACTTCCCAGAATTTTGTTTTTACATCTGCTTCTAAAGAGTAAGCTAGTATTTTTTTTACTAAAATATTTATAGATATGATTATTAAAAAGAATATTGCGGTTAGTGCAATTGTATCCGGGTTTGTATAGGATATAGTTATGCCTAAGATAAGTGAAGCAAGAATAATTACTAATATCTCTTTTATATTTTCGTTCATATTTCTTATCGTCTTTTAATTTTTATAAACTTATTGTATTTTTGAGGCATAGGTTTGTTGAAGGTATTTTATTGTTGGCGAGAATCTTTTGGTGTTTTGTGATTGTATTATGTTGGTTTAGAGGTTATTTTAAATGATAGAAATATATTTAAAGGAGTGGTTTTTATAGTTGATATGTTAAAGATAAAAAGGTTAAGTGATGTTGTTGGTAAGACAGTTTATACTGACAATGGAGATTTATTTGGGATTATTGAAGAAGTGAATCTTGTTGATAATAAGATAGACGGTTGGAGGATTGTTGTTTCTCGAGAATCCAGTTTGAGTTCTCTTCTAGGGGGTGCTAGAGGTATTATTGTTCCACATCAATTTATCAAGGCGATTGGAGATGTTTTGATAATTAATAAAAGTGCAGTCCCTTTACAGGAAGAAGAAGATATTGATCTTGAAGACGAAGAGATACTATGATATTTGAACACTGGCTTTTTCAGGAGATGATTTTACCATTCTTACTAGTGTTTGTTTTATTTTTTGCTGTTTTACAAAAGACTAAAATTTTAGGAGAGAATAAAAATCAAATTGATGCATTAATTTCTTTAGTTATTGGTTTGATTTTGATTGGTTTTCCTCAGCCTCGAGATTTGATTGTGGGGATTATGCCCTGGTTTTCTGTTGCTGTTGTGGTTGTTTTAGTGTTTTTATTGTTGTATGGTTTTGTTGCAGGGGAAATTAAGGCTGATGAAATTCCTGGTTGGATGAAGATTACTTTTGGTGTTTTGGCAGGAGTTTTTACAATTGGAGTTGTTGCTTATGTTAGTGGTTTTTGGAAATGGGTTGAAGGATGGCTTAGTGGAGGTTCTTCAGGATGGGTTGCGAATGCTATTTTTATTGTAGTTATTGTTGGAGCTTTGGTTGCGGTTTTGGCTTCGGGCAAGAATGGCTCTAGTGGTAATGATTGATTTTTTGGATTCTTTCTTTTTACAAAAAAGAAATTACCCCTAAGTAGAAAAAGTAAGATAGTCGCTACAATCATTGGATTCTTTCTTTGGACTCTCTTTTCTTAGAAAGAAAAGATTCCCCCGAAGCAAAAGAACTTAGTTAGCCCCGAAGTAGAAAAAGTAAGATTATCGAAGATTTTTATTTCCCACTACAAGTTTCTTCC
>CAYOTW010000048.1:0-2468 GCA_964407005.1 Candidatus Woesearchaeota archaeon
TTTTTTACTTTTTTAGAGTTTGTAATTATTTTAGAATTTTCATTTGGTTTTGTAGAACAAGAAGTTACTAATTTCCCGTCCATTTCTACTAAACAGATTCTACATCTTGCTTCTGGCTCTAGAGATTTATGGTAGCATAATGTTGGAATTTTAATTTCTTGTTCCTGACAAATCTCTAAGATTGTTTTTTCTTTTTTGACATTTATTTCTTTGTTGTTTAATTTTATTTTCATTTTATTAGTTTGTTGTATTCTGATTTAAAATTTTTTAAAGAGGTTAAGATATGGTTTCCACAAGATTGACCAAGACCGCATAAACTTGTTTCCTGGATATGATTTGAAAATTCTTTTAATATTTTAATGTCTTTTTTTGTTGCTTTTCTTTGTTTAATTTTTTTTAAAAGATTTAAGAGTCTTATATTTCCTTCTCTACAAGGAGTGCATTTTCCACAGGACTCGTATGTGTAGAATTTTGCAATAGATATGCATAGGTCAATTATATTTTGGTCTTTATTTATTAAAATTAATGAGAATGCTCCGTGGTGACATCCGTGTCTAAATAATGTTTTGTAATCTATTCTTTCTGATTTTTTTACAGGCATGATTCCTCCGAAACAGCCAAATGAAACTGCTTTTAATTTTCCTTTTGGTTCTACAAGTTTTAATATTTTTGACATTTTTGTTCCAAGTTCTATTTCATAAACTCCGGGTTTTTTTACATTTCCCGATATTGAAAAAAGTCTTAAATTTGGATTCCAGTCATCAAAATAAATTGCTTGGGAAACACAGGTTAGGGTTTCTACATTGTTTATCACTGTTGGTTTTCCCCATAATCCTTCAATAGTTGGATAGGGTGGTTTGTACATTGCATGACCCCTGTTTCCTTCAATAGATTGGATTATTGCGGTTTCTTCTCCACAAATATATGCTCCTGCTCCTCTAACTATTTTTATTTCTGTGTTTTGTTTAGAATCTTTTAGAACTTTTTTAATTGTTTTTTCTAGGTCTTTTCTTAAATATTCATATTCCCCCCTTAGATAGATATATGCTTTTTTAACTCCAAGGATATGGGAGGCGATTAAAATTCCTTCAATCAATGTTTCTGGATTATTTTTTAAAATGAATTTATCTTTAAATGTTCCTGGTTCTCCTTCGTCTGCATTACATATTAGGTATCTCTCTGATTTTTTTGAGAGAGCAAGTTTCCATTTTTTTGCGGTGGGAAATGCACTTCCTCCCCTGCCTACTAATTCTTTTTTTTCTAGTATTTGTAATACTTTTTCTTTGCCAATTTTTTTAGCGAGTTTTAGTGCATTAAGATTTGTTTTTTCTAGTATTTGCATTATAGTTCTGATAAAATTTTATCTATTTTTTTAGTTGTGAGTTTTGTATATGGTTTTTGATTTATTAACATTGCAGGAGCTTCATCGCAACAGCCTATGCATGAAGTTTTGTAAAGTGAAAATTTTTTGTCTTTTGTTGTTTCTCCAATTTTAATTTTTAATTTTTTTTCTAAATGTTTTTCTATTTTTTTTGAGTTATGTAATATGCAAGAGGGAGATCCACAGATTTCTATAATATGTTTTCCTTGTTTTGTTGTTCTTAACATTGTGTAAAAACGCGCCATGCCATAAAGTCGAGAGATTGGTACATTTTGTTCCTTGCTAACTTTTTTTAAAAGATTTTCAGAAAGATATCCATGTTTGTCTTGTAGTTCATTTAGTATGTTTAGTAAAATCTTTTCTTTTTCCATCCTCTTTTGTTTTTAAGTACTAGTGTGTTTTAAACTTATTGTATTAATATTTCTAGTTCATTATTCTGGGTAGTATATTCTGATTTTGCGGCTAGTATTTTAAATGTTGCTTTTTTTGTATTCCTCCAAGGAAGCCTTACATTTTCTACAGAAAGTGTTTTGTAAGATCCAGGGGGAATGTTTTTGAGATTGAATGTTTGAACTTCTTTGTTTTCTGAAGTGACTAAAAGGGTTGCATCTGTTTCAATAATTCCCTTATTTTCTATAACTGCATTGAATGAGAGGTATCTTCCTGATTTTTTTGCAGACAGATTTTTGAAATGTAATTCTGATTTAGCCTCAGTGGAATAGATTTCTTTTAGATAGTCTATAAATTCTTGATCTAGTTTTTGATCACATTCAAGATAGGGGTACATGATTGATTTTTCATCCTCGTAATGTCTGAATCCAAATACATGTAATAGTTCGTGGAGTTCTACTATGGGATTATCACATTTTTTTGTTTCATATTTTGGTTTATATAATAATATTGTGCCTTCTAATATTAGGGGGTAGATTGTTGTGTTAATGAATTTTGTTGGGCCTCCTTCGCCAGCTAGAATTGTATTTTGTGAACCTTTTATTGATTCTTCTGAACATGTTACTTTTATATCTGCATCTTTTATTGTTTCTGTGAATGTAATTATCTGGGTTCTATCTTGTATGATTTGGAATGC
>CAYOTW010000048.1:2478-5981 GCA_964407005.1 Candidatus Woesearchaeota archaeon
TATCTGTTTTATGTTTTTCATTACAGCCTGTTAAAAATTGGTAAGTTAGATTTTTATGATTGAACCTCATGTTTGGACTAAACTGTTGAATTTCTGAAGGCAATGAAAGATTTTTTTCTATTTCTGGAGAATTATATTTGATTTTAAAATTTTTAATTTCACCGGGCAAGTTTTGATATAATAAAAAACCAGATGTTACGAGGACAATTGTTAAAATTATATAAACAATTTTTGTTGTCATTTATATTTAAAATATAAACACTATATAAATTTTCTTAGTCTTTTTTTGGACGTTTTAAAAGGTAAATACCTGAGGCTAAGGTTAGCAATGCGGTGGTTGGTTCAGGAGTGATAATATTTTTGGGGATAATTTTTTGTGTTTTTGAAGTCATTGGAACTTTTATTCCTGAATCTGTTTCACATAGGAATTCTTCGTTTGCTTCATAAATATTGTTTTTATTCAGGTCTGCTCTTGCTCTTATCGTGTTCCAGGTATAGTCTTGGGGAATTCCTTTTGTATCTTCTGTATTTTCTCTTAAGTAAATTAAACCTGAGCCTGCAGAGGGGTGTCCTGAATCAATTGCATTTTCTAAATATCCAGAGAGGATATTATGTTTGTTATAAAATCCAATTGAAATATTGCATTCAGGGGTTTTTCCATCTATTTTTATTCCTCTGTCTTCTAGATAGATTATCTTTGATTTAGGAGTTACTGGGACCTGGTCTTTGAATGAGTTTATTGGAGAAGCATTTGCACATAATGCAGATAACCCTACTAAGGAGCCTGCGATTAATTCTTTTAACATGGAAGTTTATAGGTCTTATTTTTATATACTTTTCTTGAAATTTTTGAGTGATAAATCTTATAAATGCTGAATTGTTTTTATTTATGCAGACCAGGCTGGCGTGTTAGCCCTGCGCCATTTGCAAATGGGCTTTATGGCAAGCTGTAATGGGAGGAGTGATAGGATATTGTAAATGTCTTTGATTTGACGTTGAGGTCCTGTCTTCCTTGATCTTGCTATAGTGAACTGGGTCAGGCCTTGATCGGAGCAGCCCTAAGTTATAGTCTGGATGCTTGGAAGGTTGCAGGACTGAGGAGAATCTTTGACCTCTTTGCAATTGAATTGAGCAACTCTCAGGGTCTGCATTTATTTTTTTAAGATTTAATTTTCTAGAATTTGGCTTTATATTTAGATGATTGTGGAAACATAATTTTATAAATCTCTTAGTATTTTATTTGATAAGATGGTTGGAAAAAAAGGGCAGTTTTTTATTTTAGCGGCAGTTATTCTATCAGCAGTAATTATCAGTCTGGGTTTAGTTTCAAATAGTGTTAGGGTGAATAGGGAGCCAGAGAATTTTTATGATACAACTTATGAGGTTAAGAAGGAGTCTGGAGAGTTATTAGATTATGAAATTTATCAGGGTTTTGCAGACGATGAGAATCTTGAAGATTTTGTAGATAAATATGCAAAAGATTTAAGAGACCAAGATCCAGATTCTAATTTTGTTTTTATTTATAGTGATGGTTCTGATGTTACTTTAAAAAATTATGGTGTTGATGATGCTGGAGATGTAAAGGGAGGAGGATCTACTACCTTGAGTAGTATTAGTTTTTATGGAGTCAATACAGATGAGGAACAAAATTATGATGAATATAACAATGATGCCTGGACTAAAACTCTTTCACAGGATGAGATTGGAGATATTTTTACATTAAGTATTAAAGAGCAGGAATATGATTTTCCGCTTTCAGATTATAAACAGGTTATTTTTATTCGAGAGAAAGAGGTGAATAATGAGAGCTTTGTTGACATCCAATAAAAGAGGGATTAGTATTATGATTGGTTATGTTTTATTGATAAGTATTGCTATTGCTCTGTCTGTTATTGTTTTTAATTGGATGAGGTGGTATGTAGGGGGTGGAGAAGAGCAGAAAGATTGTCCTGATGGAGTAAGTTTGGTTATTTGGGATTATTCTTGTTCAGGAGATGAATTGAATATTACCTTGAAGAATAAGGGTTTGTTTAATATTGATGGTTATGTTTTGAGGGTTAGTGATGTTGAGGATGCAGAACTTGGACTATATGCTTTGAATGAGAGTGGAAGTGAAATAGGGCCTCAGAAAAGTGTTAGTGTTTCTTATGATTTGACTTCTCCTATTGATGATGGTTATGGTGATTCTTATAATTTAGGGAGTTTGACTCTTGTTGATGTTCAACCATTTGTTTATGATGAAGGCAAGGTTTTTTGTAAACAAAGTGTTGCTCAACAGAAATTAGACTGTTAAATTTAATATTTTTATTTTAGAGATTGTTAGCAAGTTTTATAAATAAGTTTTTCTCTATGTTTGTATGAAAAAAAGAGGCTTGTCTCCGGTGATTGCAACGGTTCTTCTTATTGTGCTTGTTATGGTTATTGCAGCTATTATTTTTGCATGGGCTAGAGGATTTATTTCTGAACAGATTGAAAAGTTTGGACAGCCTATAGAAAAGGTTTGTGAGGATGTTTCTATGGAAATTGATTTGAAAAATCCTACTGGAGGATATACTTATGAATTGCAGATTGCTAATAGGGGAAATGTTGATATTAAAAGTTTTGATATAAAAGAGGTTAGGGGCGGAGATTCAGAAATCAAAAACTTTAAATTCTCTGTTGATGTAGGAAAAGCACTGAAAAAAGAGATTGATGTTGGTCCTGAGGTAGACACAATCTTTATTTACCCTTCTTTATTAGGGAGTGTGAAGGGTAAAAGCTCAAATAAAATATTCACTTGCCTGGAACATGGCAAGCAAATAAATTTAAAATGAATGTGAAAGGAGGTTGAAATGAATAATAATAAGAAAGGTATATCAGCAGTTGTTGCGACTGTTTTAATTATCTTAATCACTGTTGCAGCTATCACAATAATTTGGGCAGCTGTTATTCCTATGATTAAGGATAATTTACAAGGTGGACAAGTTTGTTTGGATGCTGTAAGTCAGGTTTCTATTGTTTCTGAAGGTTACACTTGTATAAAGGAAGCCCAATGTTGGAATGGAAGTGTATATAATGACGATGAAGAAGCAGATTGTACCGATACTGGTGAAGTTTGGCATGAAAATATTTCCTTACAAATTGGAAGAGATGCTGGTGATTTTGATTTAGCAGATATCCAGGTTTTGGTTTCTATTGATGGTTCTACTACTTCTAAGAGATTAGTAGAAGACTATGGTGTTACAGACTTACCTCAAGCTAATGAGGAAAAGGTATTTGTAATCAATGGAACTGACTTTGCAAATGCTGATAAGGTAGAGATTGCTCCTATTGTATCAGTTGGAAACACAGAAGAACCTTGTGGTACTTCATCAAGTGCTGAGTTAAACATGTGTGCATAAACTGCTTAATTTGTTTTTTATTTTTTTATTTTATAGCTGACCGAGAGGGATGAAGCTTAATTGGATTCTTTGGATTCTTTCTTTTTACAAAAAAGAAATTACCCCTAAGTAGAAAAAGTAAGA
>CAYOTW010000049.1:0-5896 GCA_964407005.1 Candidatus Woesearchaeota archaeon
AGGAAAAGAGTAATAAAAAAGTTGAAAATAAAGAAGGAGAAAAGGTGGAAAATAAAAAAGTTGTTGAAAACACAGGAAATTTTGAGAAAAAAGTTGAAAATAATGAAATAAAGAGTGAGAAAATAGGAGATTTTGAAAATAATGTTGAGAAAAATAAGAAGAATGTGGAAAATGGTGTTGAAGAGAGGGGTGAAATGGTGAAAGATAGGGCAGGGGGTGATAATAAGAAGGTTGATGAAGGAATTTATAAGTGATTTTAGTGTGTTTTAGGTTTTTTAGAAGTAAGTATCTTTCTGGCTCTTTTTGGAAGAGAGATATTTTTTGAATCAAAGAATTTTAATGTGTCCATTTTTTTAAAAGGTTGGTGATTTATATAAATTGGGAAATAATTAAAGAAAGAGTTAAATAGTTTTGTTGGTTTTTATTAAAATGGGATTAAGAAATGTTTATTATTCTGTTGTTGAAAGGATAAGTGAGGTTTTTAGTGATGATGGAAGGGTTTTGAGAGAGATTAAAGAAGATGTTGAGGGTTTTGAAAGGCCTTCTAGTGTTAGGTTTGCGTATTTTCCTGATGAATTAGCAGATGCTGCTGAAAGAGTGAATGAATATGAAGGAAGGGGTATTTGTTCTGGTTGTTTTGGCAGGCATTTTAGAATTTAGCAAAAAGTTTAAATAACCTTGATTTCATGTGGAGATATAGCAATTTTTCTTTTTATTGCATTTAAAATGGATTATAAATTTATCAAACCTTTCAAAAGCAAGGATGTTATTGCTAGTTTGGATCCTTTGGTTAAGGAGTGGTTTTTTTCTAGGTTTGAGGATTTTTCAAAAACCCAGTTATATGGGGTTTTGCCTATTTATCAAAGGAGAAACATTTTGGTTTCTGCCCCGACAGGAGGGACTAAAACTTTAACTGCTTTTTTGAGTATTTTGAATTATTTGGTTTCTTTAGCTAAAAAAGATGAGTTAGATGATAGGATTTATGCTGCTTATTGTTCTCCTTTGAAAGCATTGAGTAATGATATTTTTGTTAATCTTTTGAGACCTTTAGAGGAGATTGAGGCCTTGGCTGAAAAGAAAGGAATTAAGATGCAAAAAGTAAGGGTTGGACTGAGGACAGGAGATACTACTCAGAGTGAGAAAGCTAAGATGTTGAGAAAGCCACCTCATATTTTGGTTACTACGCCTGAAAGTTTAGCAATTATGATTAATTCTCCTAAATTTTCTGAGAATTTTTCTTTGTTAGAGTTTATGATTATTGATGAGATTCATTCTTTAGCTGAAAATAAGAGAGGAGTGCATTTGTCTTTGACTTTGGAAAGGATGCAGGATTTATCTCAGATTGAGATTACAAGAATTGGTTTGTCTGCAACTGTTGCTCCATTGGAGAATGTTGCAAATTTTTTAGTTGGGGAGAAAAGAGATTGTTGGATTGCAGAGGTGGAATTACAAAAGAAACTTAATTTAAAAATTTTGACTCCGGTTAATGACTTTTTGGAGACTGATAGCGAGGAGATAAACAATAAACTTTATGAGTTGATTGATAATCTTGTTCAGAAAAATAAGACTACTTTGATTTTTACTAATACAAGGGCGGCTACTGAGAGGGTTGTGCATCATTTATTGGATAAATTTCCTGAAAATTATATTGAGGAGTTGGATGGGGAGAGAGATGTTAAAATTGGGGCTCATCATTCTTCGTTAAGTAAAGAACATAGATTTGAATTAGAGGAAAGATTAAGGAAAGGAGAATTAAAGGTTGTTGTTTGTTCTACTTCTTTGGAGTTGGGTATTGATGTTGGTTATATTGATAGTGTCTTGTTGATTTCGTCGCCTAAAAGTGTTGCGAGAGCAATGCAGAGAATTGGAAGGGCAGGGCATCAGTTACATGAGACAGCTTATGGAAAATTTATTGTTGCAGATATTGATGATTTGGTTGAGAGTAGTTTGATTTTAAAGAATTCTGTTGAAAAAAAGATTGATAGGGTACATATTCCTGAGAATTGTTTAGATGTTTTGAGTCAGCATATTTATGGGATGGCTATTTCTAGGATTTGGAAGGCAAAAGAAATGTTTGATTTGATTAAGAGGAGTTATTGTTATAGGGGTTTGTCTAGGGATGATTTTTATTCTGTTGTTTCTTATTTAGCTGGAGAATATGAGTTAAAGGTTAGGAATTTGTATGCTAAGATTTGGTATGATCCTGAGACAGGAGAGATTGGGAAAAGGGGCAAGCTGGCTAGGGTGATTTATATGACAAATATAGGAACAATTCCTGATGAGAGTTTTGCTAGTGTTGTTTTAAGGGATGGCACTGTTGTTGGAAAGATTGATGAAGGGTTTTTGGAAAGAATGAAGAAAGGAGATATTTTTGTTTTAGGTGGTTCTAGGTATCAGTTTTTATATGTTAAAGGAATGAAGGCCTATGTTAGTCCTGCTCCTGGAAGAAGGCCGACAATTCCGTCGTGGTTTTCTGAGATGTTGCCGTTGAGTTTTGATTCGGCTTGTTCTATCCAGAAATTTAGAAGGTTAATTAACGAGAAATTTGAAGCTAAAAAAAATAAGAAAGAAATTTTGGATTTTATTAAGGAGTATTTATATTTGGATAAAAATGTTGCATCGACTATTTATGATTATTTTAAAAAGCAGTTTAGGCATTCGTTGATTCCTCATGATAAACGGATTTTAGTTGAAGAGTTTCATTCTGATAAAAATTATTTGGTTTTTCATACTTTGTTTGGGAGAAGGATTAATGATGCTTTGTCTAGGGCTGTTGGTTATCTGATTGGTGGGAAGAAGAAAAGGGATGTTGAGTTGGGGATTAGTGATAATGGTTTTTTTGTTGCTGGAAAAGGTCTGAATTTTGATAAGATTGAAAATATTTTTAGGGATTTAAAAGAAGAAGAGTTTAGAGAAATTTTGAGTGAGGCGATTGATAAAACAGAGGTTTTGAAGAGGAGGTTTAGGCATGCTGCGGGCAGGGGTTTGATGATTTTGAGAAATTATAAGGGAAGGACTAAAAGTGTAGGGGTCCAGCAAATGAGTTCGCATTTTTTGCTTGCTGCAGTTAATAAAAAGACTAAGGATTTTCCTATTTTGAAAGAAGCTAGGAGAGAGGTTTTGGAAGATGTTATGGATTTGGAGAATACTTTGAAAGTTGTTAGAGCGATTCAAAAGAATGAGATAAAGGTTGTTAAAAAAAATACTAAGGTGATTTCTCCGTTTGGGATTGGGTTAATTTTGCATAGCCATGCTGATGTTATTAAGTTGGAAGATAAGATTGATTTTATCAAAAGGGTTTATGCTGAGTTGGAGAGAAATAAAAATGAATAAGATCAAAGGTTTTGAGATTGTTGATAGGTGTTTGTATTGGAAAGCTGAAAAGACTTTGATAGTTGGGGATTTGCATTTGGGTTATGAGGATGTTTTGTTTAGGAGGGGGGCGAGTTTTCCTAGGCGACAGTTGGATGAAACTTTAGAGATTTTTAAGAAAGTGTTTGAAAAAACTGGGAAGGTTGAGAGAGTGATTTTATTAGGGGATGTTAAGCATTATTTTGCAGGTGTTTTGAGAGAAGAGTTTGAGGATTTTTTTAATGTTTTGGAGTTAATTAAAAAGAATTTGAGGAAGGAGGGAAAGGTGATTATTACTAAGGGCAATCATGACAATATTTTAAAGCCGATTTCTACGAATTATAAGGAAGTTGAGTTGCTTGATTATTTTGTTTTGAAAAATGTTTTGTTTTTTCATGGGGATAAGTTTGGTTTTGAAAAGGTTAAAAAAGAATTAGGAAAAAAGAAAATTAAGAGGGTTGTTGTGGGGCATTTTCATCCTGCTTTGATTTTGAGTGATAATGTTAAAAGGGAGAAGTATAAATGTTTTTTATTGGGTGAGGTTTTTGAAAAAGATTTTATTTTTGTTCCGTCGTTTTTTCCATTGGTTGAAGGGAGTGATATTAATTCAGAGGTTAAGTGGAATTTTGATTTGAAAAAGAAAAAGATTTTTGTTTTATCTCCTGATGGTGAGGTTTTTGAATTTTAGTAGGTGTTTTTGGGTCTTGTGGTTTTTTATTTTTAGGTTATTATTAACGCCCGCACCCTGTCCTAAAAAATCATAGATTTTTGGGAAATTCCATTCTTGCGAATGTAATTAATCGAAGTTCGATTCAGATATTATAACGCCCGCACCCTGAATCGAACAGGGATGTCCAGAGGACCCGGTTTTCGAGACCGGCGCAGTACCATTGTGCCATGCGGGCTCTTAGAATTATTTAGGGTTTTAGTTTTATAAATTATCTCCTGTCATTGAGTGTCTTTGAAATTCTATTGCAATATCTAGATATTTTGAGGGAAATTTTGATAAGGGTTTTGTTAGTTTTCCTTCTTTGTCATAGATTGCAAGACCAATATTTGAGCAAGGAAGTTGTATTGCTTTTAGTATTCTTTGCTGACTCAGATCTTGGCTTTTAATTATTAGAGAATAAGGGCGGATTTCAGTTGGAGATAAAGGAGATAGATTTTCAAATAGTTCTTCAAGTTGTTTTTGAGAATTCATTTAAATTTTATTGAGATTTAATCCTCGGTAGTTGTATGTGGGGTGGAAGTCCGAGATCGTCTTCTAGTGCTAATGCTTTTATTGTTGATTTATGGATTATAATATTTAAAAATGCTAGATTAATTTTTTCTGGGATTTTTTTATCTTTCCATCCTTTTAGAACTTCTTTTTGAGTTTTTGCGTCTAATGATAAAAACATTGTTCCTTTTAATGAGATGTTGCCAAGATCTGTGTATACAACATCGTATACAAAATCTACTTTTAGTGCTTCTTTTTTTGTAGATGTTGTTTTATATTTTTCTACATCTGCAATATTTATATTTTGTTTGATTTCTAATTTTCCTTCAAAATTAGGGTTTTTTTCTGCATTTATTGAGGTAAAATTAAATCCTAATAATTTTATTTCTTCTTGGTTTTTTTCTGCCATAAGTTATTAGAAGTTTTTGAGTTTTTAAAGTTTATTGTGGTTAAATTATTCAGGAGTTTAGAAGTTTGAGCGTTATAATGATGATGAGATTGATAATATTTAGATACTTTCCTTAACATAAAACAATAGTCAGGATTTGAAAGACCTGGTTTTTTGGTAATTTCTTGAGTTGTTTGATTTTCTGAATCTTTTTTTGTTTTACATTAAGTCTTCTTCTGAGACTACAATAAAATCTCCGACAGCAATTACAGAATTATATGGAACCAAGGCTTCTTTATCTTGTGTTCTTTCTAATGATAAATTTGCTGTATATGTTGTTAAATCTTTTAGAACGACATGGATTAACTCTCCTGTTCTGGATTCAAAAGTTATATCTTTTACAAGACCTAATTTTTTCCCTTCTTTTGTCACAACTTGTTTTCCTAATAATGCTCTAAATGGTTTTTTATCCATGGTTGATTTAGAGGAAAATTCTTTATAAATGTTTCTGTGATTTTTTATTTGTTTTGAGTGAAAGCTTGAGAAGGTGTTTTTGTTTATTATTTTATAGTATTTTATTAAATAAGGGTAAGATAAGTTTTAAGAGTAAGGAATTAGCTGAGAGATTAGAAGGATTGTAATTTTAGTTCTTGTTTTTAAATTAGTTAACTCTCTTATTGGCATGATATTCTGTGAAAGAGTTTGAAGATTCTGGAGTGAGTGTTCTGATAATGTATTGTTCATTTGTAGGGCAGTTATTTAAGGGAGTGAATTCTAAAACTGGGTTGTTTGTTGGTTTTGATTTATCATAGTCTGATGATTGTTGAGACCTATGGAATCTATAAGGTGTTGAGGTTGTAATTTTTTGCCTTAGGTTTGAATCAATTGATTTGGCCATATTATTTAATTGGTTGATTTTATTTAAATTTAGTGGTTTT
>CAYOTW010000050.1:0-5715 GCA_964407005.1 Candidatus Woesearchaeota archaeon
TTCAATAGCATTGCTTTGATTCATTGCGTTAATTGTGTTCCCGGTTATTATTCCTCCTTTTAAAAAAATAAATAAAAAAGAAATTAATAAAAGTCCTCCAACAATTCCAACAACCAGCCTTTTTTTAGTAACTTTTTTATTCCCATAATATTCTTTATGATATTCAGAATAATCTTTTTTCGGTTCCATGTTTCCTTACTATAGCATCTCTGAGAATGTTAATAAACTTTTCGGGGCTATTAATATTTGGAATTACAATCGTAGTATCACTTGGAAGTTTTTGGATTTCTACAGTCCCGTAATTTAGGAGTCTTTTATGTAATGGCTGGTCAAGAGATATATCTGCAATAGATAAAAAATCTATTTCTTTGACATTTTTATTTAAAATACTCTTACTTTCTATAAAAGAATTTTCAGTAATGGCCCACCAGTCCCTAATCCTACTTATCTCAATATATTTTATTAAAATGATTACTCCGATAATGGAAAGAAGGGTAACCTCTGGAGAAAGTGGTTTGCCAATATATAAAGAATATAAAAGATAGCCCATAATTAAAACTGCGATTAAATAAAGGGGGATGTGGGGTTTTCTTGAACGATATATTTTGAGAAGAATTTTTGGTTTTTGCATTATTTTTTATTCCGAGAAACCCTAGGATGTTTATGTCCTTTTTTTAATCTCTCTCTTAAGGTTTTCAATTCTTTAGTTTTTTCTTTATTATATTGTTTTTTATTTTTTCCTGCTTTTTTAATTAAATTTGCAGTATATTCTCCTCCTAAAAAATGGGGGAGAATTACATAATCTGCTCCGGACTTATATAATTCAAAAGCGTCTTCTATTTGTCTTGCTGTTAAAAGTACTGCAGGTTTTGATTTGTTTCTTTCTAAAACGTCTAAAATTAATTGATTGGTTTCTTTTTCAGGTATTGTGGAGACAATTACTGAAGCCTTACAAATCCCCAAATCCTCTAAAAATTCTGAATCATCTACATCACCATAAACCGCATCTATGCCTTCATTTTGTAATTCTTTTATCACCTTTGGATCATAATCTACGACCAAGAAATTCTTTGTTAATTTTGAAAATGAGTTAATTATTGAAAACCCAATTCTATTATATCCTAGTAAAATATAGTCATATTCTTTTTTTGGAATTGATTTTTCTTTAATTTTTTTTCTTTCAAAGATTGTCAAAAACCCAGATATTTTATTGAAAATTGCATCTGAATAGATGATCATATATGTTGAACCTGCAATAGTTAACAGACCAATTATTGTAACAAATGATAAAATCTCTTGAGTTAGTGTGCCTGTTTTTACTCCTAGTGCAATCAAGATTAATGAAAATTCTGATATTTGGGCAACAGTAAGGCCAGACATAAATCCTGTTTTCTTACTGTAACCTAAAAATCCCATTAAAGTCATCACGATTAGAGGGTTTCCTATGAGTATAAATGCTGAAAAAATTACTGCAGGAACAATAAGATGACTTATGTCTGCAAAAGCCATTTGGCTTCCTAAGATTATAAAAAAAGATATTATAAAAAAGTCTCTTAATGGTTTTAATTTGGAACTTATCTCGAAACTATATGGGGACATTGAAAGCATAATTCCTGCAATTAGTGCCCCAACTTCAATTGAAAATCCAGCATAAAGGAATAATAATGAAAGTCCAAATCCCCAGGAAATAGCGAATACAAACAAAAATTCTTGAGATTTTGCAAAGAAATCCCCTAATCTTGGGAGGACATAATAGCTAAGAGGGATGAGGATGCCAATAAGAATCGCTCCTTTTAGAAGGGTGGATAATAAAACATTTCCTGCGCCTGCTCCGCTTGCTAAGGAAGAAACTACAATTAAAATTAATATAGCAACCAAGTCTTGAACTAATAAAAATCCAATAGATATTTTTCCATAGAGTTTTTCTAAGGAATCTTTATCAGTAAGAAGTTTCATTATTATAATTGTTGAAGAGAATGTAAGAGCTATTGCAATATAAATTGAAGTCATTATTGAAAAACCAAGAAGTATTGCAATAAAATAGCCAATTAAGGACGTGAAGATTATCTGCCCTAACCCTGTTATTAATGAAACTTTTCCAACTTCTTTTATAACATTTGGAGATAGGTGAAGACCCACAATAAATAACAAAAAAGCTATCCCCATTTCTGAAAAGACAGTGAGTGTTGCACTTTCCTGAATCATGTTTAAAAGAAATGGGCCGACAATTATTCCAGAGAAAATATATCCAATAATTAGAGGCTGTTTAAGCAACCTCATTATTACAGACACTCCTAGGACTACGAGAATAATAAGTGCAAACTGAACAAAGGGATTAAACATTTTTGTCTCTTTTTAATTTATATTATTAGTTAGAAGGGGATACTTATAAATTTATCTCATTAAAAAATTTAAGGTAACTGTAAATGTTTTTAATTTGAATCAAGATCGTTTTTTCTTTTCTTGTTCTGCAATCTTTAAGGTAGTTTTAATAACTGTATCTGGATTTAATGAGATAGAGTCAATTTTTTGTTTTACTAAAAATTGTGCAAAATCTGGGAAGTCTGAAGGTGCTTGTCCACAAATTCCAATTTTCTTTTTATTCTTTTTCGCTTTTTTAATCACATCTGCTATTATTATTTTTACTGCCTCGTCTTTTTCATTTGAAACATCGGCAATAATTTCTGAATCCCTATCTAATCCCAATGTTAATTGTGTTAAGTCGTTTGAACCTATAGAAAAACCATCGAAGATTTTTGAAAATTCGTCTGCAAGAATAACATTTGAAGGAATTTCACACATTACATAAATTTCCAATCCATCTTTGCCTCTTTTTAATCCATTTTTAGCCATAATCTCTTGAACTTTTTTACCCTCTTCCACAGTCCTACAAAATGGAATCATGATTTTTACATTTTTTAATCCAAATGTCTCTCTTACTTTTTTAAAAGCTTGGCATTCTAATTCAAATGCATCTTTATATTCTTCTTTATAATATCTTGAGGCACCTCTCCAACCAATCATTGGATTGTCTTCATTAGGTTCATAGTTTTTACCTCCAATTAAATTTGCATATTCATTTGATTTAAAGTCAGAGGTTCTTACAATTACATCTTTAGGATAAAAGGCTGCTGCAATCATTCCAATTCCTTCGGCAAGTTTATCTATAAAAAATTGTTTTTTGTCTTCATATCCTACTGCAATTTCATTTATTTGTTTTTTTAATTTTTTATCTTTTAATTTTTCAAAATTTATTAGTGCTTTTGGGTGAACTTTTATATGCGAATTTATAATAAATTCTTCTCTTGCTAATCCTACTCCTTGATTTGGAATAAAGCTTTGTTCAAATGCCATCTCTGGAGTCCCTATGTTCATCATTATTTTTGTTTTAGTTTGAGGAATTTTCTTTAGATTATGTTTTTCAATTTTATACTTTAGTTTACCTTGGTATACTCTTCCAGTCTCCCCATCAGCACAACTAACAGTTACATCTTGTCCACTTTTTAATTTTTCAGTTCCATCATCGGTTCCAACAACACAGGGAATTCCTAGTTCTCTTGAGATTATTGCTGCATGACAGGTTCTCCCACCTTTATCTGTTACAATTGCAGAGGCTATTTTCATAATTGGTTCCCAGTCAGGGTCGGTCATCTCTGTTACCAAAACTTCTCCTTTTTTAAAAGAGTGAATTCCTGAAACATTTTTGATAACATTTACTTTACCTGTTCCAATTTTTGCGCCAACGCTTTTTCCCTCTACTAAAATCTTTCCTTTTTGTTTTAAAACATATTCTTCTAATCTTGTTGAATCTTTTTGACTTTGGACTGTTTCAGGTCTTGCCTGGACAATATATAATCTCCCTGTTTTTCCGTCTTTAGCCCACTCCATGTCCATTGGTTTTTTATAATGTTCTTCTATAGTCACTGCCCATTCTGCTAACTTTAGGATTTCGTCGTCAGTGATTGAAAATGTTTTTTGTTTTTTATCTGAAACCGGAATATTTTTTACAGGGCCTTCTTTTCCCCTTTGATAAACCATTTTTATTTTTTTATTACCTACTTTTTTAGAAATAATTGGTCTAAATCCCTTTTTTAAAGTTGTTTTATGAACATAAAATTCGTCAGGATTTACTGCCCCTTGGACAATATTTTCTCCTAATCCAAAAATAGAAGTGATGTAAACTGCTTGTTCAAATCCTGATTCAGTGTCTATTGAAAACATCACCCCAGATGAAGCTAGGTCGCTTCTAACCATATTTTGAACCCCGATTGATAAAGCAATAGAAAAATGGTCAAAGCCTTTATCTTCCCTATAAGATATAGCCCTATTTGTAAATAAGGATGCGAAACATTTTTTACAAGCCTCCATTAACTCTTCTTCTCCCCTGATATTAAGATATGTTTCCTGTTGGCCTGCGAATGATGCATCGGGCAAATCTTCTGCTGTTGCTGAACTTCGAACTGCTACATCGGTATATTTTTCATTTTGCTCTTTTGATAATTTTTTATAGAATTTTATAATTTCTTTTTTTGTGTCTTCTGGAATTTCTGCTTTTAGAATTGTGTCCCTTACTTGTTTTCCTTTTTTCATTAGATCTCTTGTGCTACTTATATCTAAATCAGATAGAATTTCTTTTATTCTTGATTTTATTCCTGCTTTTTCTAAAAAATTTCTATAGGCATAAGAGGTTACTGCAAATCCGTTTGGGACCCTAACTTTTTTCTTTTTTAGTGTTCTGTACATTTCTCCAAGAGAAGCATTTTTTCCACCTACTAGTGGAACGTCGTTAATTGTTAAATCCTTGAATGGGATTACAAAAGCAGTTTCTTTATTCATTTTCACCTCTTAGTTAAAGAGAGCGAGTTGTTTATAAATGTTTTCTAAAGTTACAGTAGATGCAGTCTTTTTTAGTTTTTCACAGGTTCCTGAGAATTCTTTTTGGTGATGGATAAAAGAGCAGTTTTCTCCTATTTGTTTGTTTGAGCAGGCTTGTTTTGCTTTGCCCATTATTGTTACTTCGTTTAGGAAGAGTTGGAGGTTTAGGAAGAGGAAGAATGTAGCGAGGGCTAGGATGATTACGATTATTATGATTTTCCATTTCTTTCTCATTGTAGTATGTAACGTATTAATGATGAAAATATTATGAAGTGAAATATTCTTGGGATTATTGCGTAGAGTGTGAAGTCTTTGAATTTCATTTTGAATATTCCGCCCATGACTGGAAAGTAAGGTAGAGGGGATAGAGCAAGTATGCTTATTGTTTTTATCCCATGTCTATTAAACCAGTCAACAGATTTTTTATAATTTTTCTCCCTGATTAGAAGGCTTGTTGCTCTGTCTCCGCCATGTTTTCCTATAAAGTAAGCTAGGTAGTTTGCAGTTATGGAGGAGATTATTGCGAGGGTCAATAATGTTGCAAAGGTTAGATTGAAGCCTATACCTATTGTTAATGGGACTAGGCCGCTTAGAAATGGCTGTGGTATTGATTCTAATATGAAGATTGAGGCAAAGATTGCACTGTATCCGAATGTTGATATTTGGTCTTCTAAATATTGTCTTAATATGTTTTCTATGAATGTATAATTTAATGCGATTATTAAGGTGAGAACTACGAATAGAGAGACTACGATGTATCTTCTTTTTATTTTCATAATAATATTAAGTATTTTAATTTATTAAGGGTTTTGGGTTTTATTGTTTAACTGTTGTTGCTTG
>CAYOTW010000051.1:0-5412 GCA_964407005.1 Candidatus Woesearchaeota archaeon
TGTCAAAAACCAGTAAAAATGATGAGGTTTATAGTAAAAACATTTACGAAAGAGAACGATTTAGTGTTAGACCCTTTTGCGGGAAGTGGAAGCACTTTAATCGCTTGTAAACAAGCAAATAGGCGGTGGCTCGGTGCTGAATTGGAAGAGAAGTATATAACCTTGATAAACAAACAAATGAATCAAGATACATTATCGGGTTTTTTTCAAACTCAAGGGGTTCTTACAGAACCCTCGTTTAATAGGAATTTAAAGGAAAACTCTGATGAGTTTTCCCAAATTTCTGCTAACGCAGAAACTTCTTTAAATTCCGATATTATGTTCAATTCCAGAGTTTCCTCGCAGAAGCTCGGTTCAACCGATGCTGCTTTATGCAGTCCTTCGCTTAACAAAGTTAAACAAAATGGAGTGATTAAAAGATGAAAAGAACTATTCCAATTATAAACAATTTGAAAAAAAAGGAAGAATTTTATTTTTATAGTGCCTTTGGTAAACAAAAATTCAAGAAAAAACCTTTTGAAGTCCCATTCCTTTTTTTATGGAATAGTATTTTATGCTTTTTTTGGTTTTTTTTGTCTGCCTTATTTATATTTTTTGAAGCTATAACTCCAGCGGAGGACAAAAAAAGATGATAATTGAATCACTCCACTACGGACTTGTTATCAGTATCGGAAACTCTGGAACTCTTCGGGATTTTTCACTTCGTGAAAACCGTCTTGCAGACTATCCCTCGTTGCTAACGCAAGAACATAATATCCGTTTAGCAGTTCGCTTACTTGCAGACGCTCACCCAAATCCGACTTCGTCGGACTTCGCCAAACTAAATATTAAACTCAATAAAATCGGAGACCTACAAAGATGATAGAAACCAACAAAGTCTATAATGAAGATTGTTTGGAGTTTATGAAAAAACTTCCAGATAATTACTTTGACCTTATCCTGACAGACCCACCTTATGGTATTGGAGCTGATTTAAACCAGCAAAAAGCAGGTGGCAAAAACGGATGGAGAAAATATGATTTAGAAACCAATTGGGATACTTCTATCCCTTCGGAAGAAGTATTCAAAGAAATGTTTAGGGTTTCTAAAAATCAAATAATTTGGGGTGGAAATTATTTCACAGAGTTTTTGCCACCAAGAATGTGCTGGTTAGTTTGGGATAAGGGTCAAAGAGAATTTAGTTTAGCTGATGGCGAAATGGCTTGGACTTCATTCCAAAAAGCCATGCGAATTTTTACTTATTCAAGAGCCAAGTTTTTAAACGGAATGAATGAGAAAAGAGAACATCCTACTCAAAAACCTGTAGCTCTTGGAAGATGGATATTAGAAAAATTCGCTGAAAAAGGAATGAAGATATTTGACCCATTCGCTGGAAGTGGAAGTTTTTTAATAGCTTGTAAACAGAAAAATTACGACTTTGTTGGTTGTGAGATTAATCCTGATTATTGTAAGATTATAAATGAACGGCTTAATCAAAGAACGGTCTCCGATTTTACTTCGGCTACGCCGACTTTGGCAGAGCCAAAGGAGTTTAATAGGAATTTAAAGGAAAACTCTGATGAGTTTTCCCAAATTTCTGCTGACGCAGAAACTTCTCTTAATTCCGATATTATGTTCAATAAAAAAGTGAGGCTACAAGATGGATAAAATCCCAAAGATTAAACTATATGACCACGAAATAAGAGCAATCAAGGAAAAAATAAGGGCAATGGTTGCCCATGAAATTTATAGAGCCAAGTGCCAAACTTATAATGGTTATGCTTCAAATGATGCTGAAGGAGATTATGGCACTTGGGATGATTGGTTTATTTTGATTGCTCAATTCGGAGATAGTTTAATGGAGGAATTTGTAGAAGAAAAATGACGCCTCACTTTTTTACTCTTCGGGATTTTTCACTTCGTAAAAACCACCTTGCAGGTTATCCCTCGTTGCTATCGCAAGAACATAATAAACGATATGCGGTTCGTTCCGTTGCACTCACTCACCCAAAGATTCCTTCGGAATCCTTCGCATATCTAAATATTCACAGACTTCGTCCAAATTTTGAAATTGGCTCGTTAGTCGGGAGAAACTCAAGATGCTGAAAAAATATTTATCCTATAAGAGAGCAAGAAAGTTAGCAAAAGAATTGCAGGAGAAATTGCCTGATGGAATTAAAATGACTATCAGCGAATTTTTTTATAGAAATACTCAACAATCGCAGATAGAAATTGATGTTCCTTGTTATTGGAATGAACAGAAAACAGCAATTCTTTTTAAAACAATTTGGGATGTCGGAGTTTCTCATAGGATAAACCTTTCAGCAGAAAAATTAGATGACCAAATTTACTCTTATAAAATATTTATAAATTTGGAGAATAGAAAATGATAATCGCAAATTTATTTACTTCACATAATATAGATTTTGTAATTCCGTTCGTTTCACTCACTACATCCGAATTTCCTAACGGAAACTCTACAAAATCCCTAATTATCGGCAATTTCAAAACTTCTGTGAATATGCACTAAAGAATTATCAATATAAAAAATATTAAATTAACCCATAATCAATAAAACAAAACATTTTTATACCTATTTCACTATTAAATAATAACAAATTAGGAGAAGAGGGGCAAATATCCCAAACAGACTAACGCCCTATCCTTCTCCCTTTAACAACTAAAAAAGAACAATATAAAAAAATCAACATTCTTTTTATACTTATCCAACCACTAAAAAGTAATTACTTAAATTTATAAACAAAAAACCCACCTAAATATTATGGCATTAAATAAATGTGAAAAATGTAAAAAATCAATAAAAAAGGGAAAAGAAGCATATACAAATAAAAAGATATATTGTCAAGACTGCTTCTACGAAGTAACAGGAAAAACCAAAAAAGAAAAAAGAATATCTTGGGCATTAGTAAATTATTAATTCGTAAGTAATAACAAATATTTATAAGCAACAAAAACCTTAATAAAACATGCAATGCCCACAATACAAAAGATGTGATAAAAAAGGAGGTTATTATTCTAAATGTTTTTATGATTATGAGAATTGTGAAAATTTCACATTCACAAGAATGATGGATGAAGAAATAAGCCATTTAGAACAAAGTTTACAAAATGAACTGGATAGACGAAATACTTCAAATCAATCCTGAAAATGCAATTTTATTCTCTACAATATTAATCTTAATCCTAATATTAATCTCACTAATATTCTAAAAATAAAAAACTATTTAAACTTAAAACAATTTATAAAAACAATGAAAAAGAGCTTATTATTGCATTCAACTGATTGGACAAAGGTTAATCGTGTTATGATTGCAAACTCAAATGATTCAATGCTAAAACACGAACACATAAAATTAGAATTAGTAAGGCAATTAAATAAAAAATACCCAACAAAAAAAAGATTAAATCATGAATTCTATACAGAATATCCCTTAAATGGAAAAATAGCAGATGTAGTTCACATAAACAAAAAAGAAAAAACAATTATTGCTTATGAAATCCAAAAAAACATAACAAAAAAATGGATAGAGGAAACAAGCAAATTCTATCAAATACTTTATGAAGATGGTTTAGAAATAGATTGGGTATTAATCAATCTCAAAAAAATAGATTCAGACATAAATAAAATGGCAGAACAAATCTCCAAACAAATATTATGAAAAAAAACATCTTTCTATTAGGTTTAGGAATATTTTTACTCTTAGGAATTAGTATAACCTCTGCACAACAATTAGAAATTGCACAAGGAGAAAATAAAGTCCAAATCCACAAATGGAGTGGAACAGAATTACAAGACTTAGACGCAGAAATAAAGAACGGACAATTATGTATTAACGAAAAAGCAGGAAAAGATTACTTTAAGGGGAAATTTGAAATATATAAAGATAAAAGAAAATTATTAAAAGAAACATTAAAAAAATCATATACAAAAGCAGGAAAAGATGTTTATTGTGTTGATGTAACCGAATATGCACAAATAGGAGAAAACACACTAATAGCAATCAATCAATCCCAAAAATTAGTTGTTTTTGAAACAGAAAAAGGAACAAAAGTAAACGCAACAGTATTCAAAAATATTTCTGGAAATTACACCACTCAAATCAATAATGTATGGGTTAGATATGAAAATAATAAATTTGGAGCAGATGATGATTATTGTGATGGAATGTGCCAATATAAATATGAATTTAAATCTGAAAACCCAATCCAAAAACATGGAAATAGATATTTTGTAAGGGAAGGGTCAAACGGCTATCATATAAATACAAATGATATTTGTTCTTGGTATAATAATGAAACAAATGAATCTGCAAATTGTGAATTCAATCTAAAAAAAGAAGAATATACAGAAGAAGAAGGAGAATATGAAATAACAAAATATAAATCAATTCTTGAAGTATATTTTAATTCTAATGGAACTATTGACCCTTCTTATTCTATTGAAGCTCTTTCTACAAATCAAATTCTTAATAATGTTACATTTGAAGGCTCAAATCAAACTCACATAGAAATTGACACAACTTCTTATGCCTATAATAACGGTGAAATAAGTATTCAAAGAGTTCATCCTTCAGGAGATTTTAATGTTTCTCAAAATGGATTTTTCCCAGTAGTTCTAAATGTTTCTTGTTCTGGGGGAAATTGTGGAGATGTAAATATTACATTAGACCCAAAAAAATCAGAAGATTTAGAAATACAAAGCGAAGAAAAACCAAGAAAACCAAAAGTCATAAAAATAGGTAAAAACAAAACAGACGATGAACCAAAAAAATTATTTGAAGCCCACTCATCATTTACAGATACATATAAAGAAGATAAAGATGGAACTTTAACTAACACTTTTATTTTTGATGTGAAAGAAAAAAATAGGACATTAGTTGAATCTAATAATCAAACTTTTACATATAATATTACTCTTGAAGTAGAAAGAACAGAATTTGGAGATTGGATTATTCAAAACGGAAAGAAAAATGAAAAATTAAATAAAAATAATATTAAAAATTCTTTTTCTACCTCTAAATATGAACATAAAACAAAGAGAAAACAAATTGACGATTCTTTAAGCACAGATTTAATTAATGATTTTACTAATCCTCCGGTAATGGCTCTAAAAGGAGACCTCAATAGCTATGATTTTGGGGAATTCAATCTTATTGATAATGAAAAACAAGATATAAATGTTCAAGTAAGTTTAAATGTAGAACAAGAAAATTGGGGGAATAATGCCATATCATTAAAGTTTGGTTCTGCATCTACAATATGGACACTAAATCAAACACTCCAAAACGCAACACACGTTGTTGATTCAGTAGCATTCTCCCCAAACTCCGACTACATCGCATACGGAGGTGTTGACAACAACGTCTACGTCCACAACACCACCGACTGGACACTAAACCAAACACTAACAGA
>CAYOTW010000052.1:0-5325 GCA_964407005.1 Candidatus Woesearchaeota archaeon
TAGATATAAATCAGAAATATTAGGTTCAAATGAAATACGTAATTTTGAACATGGCTCTGTATTTTTTACTCGCAAAGTTTTTAATACATTCGGTGGGTATAAAGCATGGCAATGCGGTGCTGATACAGAATTATTAAAAAGAATTGAACCACACTTAAATATAAAATATTTAGATATGCCATTATTTTATAAGCGTAAACATTCAAACTCACTTACTCAAATTTATAATGACGAATCAGAAACAAGAAAAAAATATAGAGAAATAATAAAGTCTAATGATTATAGTAAAATTAAAAAATTAGATAAAATAACAGGAAATATTAAACAAATATAAAATGACATTTGGACATTGGTCAATTGACGAAGCATGTTTTAATAAAATTTTGGAAATACTACCCAAGAATAAAACCATATTAGAATTTGGTAGTGGTTATGGGAGTTCACAATTGGCAAAATTTTACACTGTATATTCTGTGGAACATGATAAACAATGGTTAAAATATGACAAGGTTAAATATATATTTGCACCATTAATACAATACAATGAAATTAATTGGTACGATACTGATATTTTAAAAAAAGCAATACCAGACAAGTATGATTTAATTATAATTGATGGTCCACCTGAAAGTACATCACCACAAAAAAATGGAAGGCTTGGTTTCTATTACAATTTACATTTATTTAATTTAGATAATACTATTATAATTTTTGACGATGTTGAAAGAGATATTGATTTTAAACATATGCAATTAGTTGCAAAAAAATTAAATAAAAAATACGAGGTGTTTGACGGTAACTGTGTTAAAAAACATAAAAAATTTGGAATAGTTTCAAACAAAGCTTAAAATATGAAAATTAGAAATAAAGAAGAATTTACTGGTAAGTATTGGAATAAGAGATGGGAATATTTAGAAAAAGTTGCTAAATATATATTAGATATTAACCCGATTACTATATTAGAAATAGGTCCACATGACAAAACATTATGTATTGAATCAGATATTATGGACATAAATGAAAAATTAAATCCCTTATATTTACACAATGCAAGTAGCATACCATACCCAATAAAAAATAAACAATATGATATGGTTATTGCCCTACAAGTATGGGAACATTTAAATAATCAATTGTTGGCTTTTAAAGAAGTAAAACGAATTGCTAACTATGCTGTTTTATCGTTTCCATATTTATGGAAACATCCACACAAAGATAATTGTCACTATAATATAACAAAAGAAATTATTAATGAATGGACTAATAATGAAAATTTTTTAGAAGAATTAATAATAGGCAACCCAAAAAGATTAATAAGATTTTACAAATTTTAAACCTTTTTAAGTATTTGTTTTAAAATTAAAATTACTAAAAAATAAACTTATGGATATTAAAAGACTTTTCTTTTTTGATACTGAATGGGTCCCTATTGTTAAAGATTATTCAAAACTTTCAAAATTTCCAAAATTAAAAGATGCGTGGGATCGCAGATGTGAAAAATGGAACCAAGACAAAAAAATTAGCAATGAATCTGAATTAACACCAGGTGAATATTTTGAATTAAGAGGTCATTGGTACCCGGAATTTTGTAAAATTATATGTATATCATTTGCATATATTAACAAAGCAGGTGAATATAAGGGTAGTTCATTTTATGGTGAAGATGAACATGAACTACTTTCATTATTTAATAATTTGTTACAAAGTGTTGCAAATAAAAAGTTTGTTCTTTGTGGTGCAGCTATAAAAAGATTTGATATGCCATGGGTAGCAAAAAGAATGATGATTAACGGTTTAACACCATCAAAGTTGTTAAACGTATATGGTAAAAAACCATGGGACGTTGAGGTATATGATTTACTTGAGGTTTGGGGTCAAGGTTGTAATCAAGAATCTTATACATCTTTTGATTGGATTGCGGTTGCTTTGGGTATTGAAACACCCAAGGGTGATATTAAGGGATCTGACGTAAAAAATGTTTATTATCAAGAGAAAAATGGTCTCGAAAGAATAAAAAAATATTGTGAAAATGATGTAGAAGTTTCATACAAAATAGCAAAAAGACTTATTAAATTATCATAATTATATACTTACCATACTTTTATAAATATAAAAAAAGAATATGGTAACTATATAAGATTATTTTACGGGTGTGGCAAATAACTGTCATACCCTTTTTTGTTTAATTTAAATTTGTTTTTATGGCTAAAAGGAACAACAGAATTCCCAAAACAGAACACGCAGATTTGCTTGTTGAGGCAAAAGAAATTGGAAAATTTAATTTTAAAAATAAGCTAGGGGACTTATTAAATGATATAAAACTTTCTCAAAAACAAGAACAACTTTTTAGAATGATTCAGGAAAATGAAATAGTAACAGTTACAGGTCCTGCTGGTACTTCAAAAACTTTTATGGCGATTTACTGCGGTCTTAATTTTCTTATAAATAATAAAAACAATAAAATATTTTTAACTAAACCAATAGTCGAAGCAGGTGAAAAATTAGGATTTTTACCAGGTGACCAATCAGAAAAATTAGACCCGTATGTTCAATCTTATATTGATTTATTCTATGAGATACTAGGTAAAAATTCGACTGATAGATTATTTGCAGACCAACGAATAATTTTTGAACCTGTTGCATATTTAAGAGGTCGTAATATTAGCGAATCATTTATTATTATAGATGAATCACAAAATTATACAGAAAAACAGTTAATGACATTAGTTACAAGAAAATGTGCAAGTTCTCGGGTTGTTTTACTTGGTGATATTTTACAAGATGATAGATTTAATTATAAAGATAATCCATTTGAACTTTTTAAAAAAGAAATTTTGGGTCCAATTAAAAAAAATGTAGCACATTTTGAGTTTACTACAAAAGATATTGTAAGAGATAAAATAATAATAGATATAATAGAAAATTATCAAAAATATATAATAAATTATGGAAATAAGAAAAATAACGGGAGATGATTATATACCCGACATGATTGAAACTATAAATCACAATTTTGATGCTGCAAAGGAAGCAATTGATGATTTAAATGAAATTATAAATGACGGCGAAGCTGAATTAAAAAATGTAAAAGTTAACCAGGGCGGCGAAACCACCGAGGTTTCCTATCAAGGAACTGGACGAATGATAAATAACGGTAATGTTGAAACTAATGCAACAGTTAAGGGACGCAATCTGGAAGTTTCACATATTTCTTCTTTTGGAGGTAATTCTACATTTAATGGAGCTAGTGTATTTAATGAAAATGCAACGTTTAATGGTGCTAATACTTCTTTTGCATCAAGAATAAATATACAAAAAGAAATAACCATACCAACCAGAACTATAAGTTCCATTGATGATATTGGTGTGGTTGGTGCAATAGCAGGTTTTTATAATTGTTCAATAGAAAACGATTATTGCATAATACTAAATCAAGCAGGTAGCGATATAGATTCAAGTGTTGGATTTAGATTAACGAATGGTAAACCCAACCAGGTTATACAATTTGTTGTTAATACCGCTTCTGGAGATGGTATAAACGTTGAACTTGGAGAAGGTAATGTTTTTAATGTAAAAATGAAGGAATCAGTAACCTTGGTATGGAATCAAATTAGCGAAGTCGAAAATACTGGAGAATGGGTAATTATTGCATTTTCTTCTTTTAATCAATAATAAATATGAAAAGTAATTTTATAAGACCGGTAAGGCAAAGCGGAGGTACACTTTATATTTTTAATAGTGCAACTGAAGATTTAAATTTTTTAATAAACGAATCAGACGAAAGATCATTTTCTTGGTCTAAATTTGTCTTGTTAGATATACCAGATGAATTAAGACCAACTGCAAAAAAAGAAAATTATATTCAATATGATTCAATACCCGGTTCGTTTAATTACACAGAAAACGTTGCACCAGAAAATAAATTAGCAGAATCATTTCAAAATTATTGTTTGAATCTTGAAACAATTCTACTAAATAATGATAATTATGAAGAAGAATTACCGCGAACGGTAAGTGAACGTGTATTTTTTAAGTGGTTAAAGGAATTGGGCGCTATACGATTCAAACAAGCTAATGATACTGAAAAGTCTACAAATGCAGAAGGCGCAAGATTTACTGAAGAATTAAAAACACAAGATAATGATTATCGCCGCGTAATTCAATATATCGGTGATATTGATATGGTGAATAGTAATAAAAATAAAACAAATAGTTATTCGGAAGTTTATATCCATGTACCAATATCTCATGGAAATACTAAAACTGTATTATTTAATACAATTGATGATGAAAATTATTCACAAAATAAAGTGTATCAACATTCTACTGGAGTACCAGTAAATGACGTTTATTTATATGGTAGAACTCCAACTGAACAACATCCACTGGGATTAAATAATCTTGCGTTTTATGATTCACCAAGTAATAGTTTTGAAACTCAAAATTATACACTAAGAAAAGAAGTTGTAGAAAATGATACTAAAAAATTTATTAACGGATGGTATTACAATAATGCATTTGAAAATTCATATATAACAAGCAATGATTTTTCAGACCAACATAATGACCGTTTACGTATCATTGGTAATAATACATTTTCCGGTAAAACTATTAATAAATTACGTTCAAGATTAGATGGTATCACTTTGGATTTTGATGAATCTTCATATTATGATATTGCAACAAACCCATCTTTAAATTCATTTTCAGAATATAATCAATCACCTGCAGGTAGTCCATTTAATTTTAATGCTGTGATGATTTATTATGATGTATTTGAAAAAGCAACTCCCGATGATAAAACATCTAATCTTTTTGGTATACTATTTTTAAATAAACCAACTTCTTTGTCGGGCGGTGGTTCTACAATATCGCGACTTAGTAAATTTAAACCAAATCAAATAACTGGTGACAACGGTAATGCGTGGGGTTTAAAAGTAAATTTAAAATTAGATACAAACGTTGGTGATACTCAGGTCGAAACTATTATAAATGAATATAATACATATTCAATGGAGTTGTTTTTAGAATCAATGTCTGAATTGAAAAGAGTTGGTAATTCATTAGACGAAGTAAATGAAGGATTCATTTCAATAAAACAAAAAATCGATGAATTAGAAGATTATACTTTTCGCCAACAAAATATTGATGCGTTAAAAACAAAGTATGATGAATTACAAAAATTTGTGCAAAGTAGCACAAATATTTTTAGTAGTAATGATGCATTAGTAAAATTAATACAAAATGCTTTTGATGAAATAAATAATATATACGCAAATAAAACATCAATAGATGTTGCATATAATATTGATGTACTAGATAAAG
>CAYOTW010000053.1:0-5322 GCA_964407005.1 Candidatus Woesearchaeota archaeon
ATCTTTTCCCATTCCTGAAGATGCACCTGTGATTAAAATTACTTTTTTCATTTTTCAAATTTTCTTATTAAACTTATATGTGCTAGGAATAGAAAAGGGTTTTGGCTTTTTATAACTGATGGTATTTGTTTTACAATATCTATTGGTACGTTTAGCTCTTTTGTGTTGGGATCTAGTTTTATTGCTTTTTTGTGATATATTTCTGTTATTACTAATTCTTCTAATAGATTTGGGTTTGTGTCTGATTCAAATATTCCTTCCTCTAAATTGAAAGTAGCATAGATTATTCCTGGGAAGACAAAGCAGTATGTGTCTCCGTGTGTGAAGTGATATCCTCTTACATATTTCATATATTCCAGAGGTCTTTTGAGTTTTTATTATTCAGTTGTATTTATGTGGACTTCAGAACCATTTCTTTTTGAGCTTGAGGTTGATGTAGTGTTTGTATACTTTATCTACATTTTTATCTGTTACAATGTCGTGGTGTTTGAATCCTCCTCCGAAAGTGTTTGGAATGTGCATGAGTTCGTGGATTATAACTTTTGTTTGATCTGTTTTTGATAGTTTGTCGAACCTTTCTGAGATGACTTCTATTAGATAGAATCCTTTATTTCTTTTTAGTGCGAGTTGCATTGCTTTTCCCATTGCATGGCATCGTGCTATTGTTCTTTTTGATTTTGAACCTTTGCTTCTTAGGAAGGCGACGCTGTCTAGGTGGATGTGATTCCAGTTTAGTGTTTTTACTATTTCTATTGCTTCTTTTTCTATGTCTTCTGCTTGGTAGTATTTTATCATTCTATTTTTATTGTTTTATTTTTTGATGTTTTGCCTTTGATTATTTTTGGTATTTTTTTAAAATGTTTTTTTAGTAGTTTTATTAGTTCTAAGTTGGCTTTGTTGTTTTCTGGAGTGGATTTTAGTGAGATTTTATATTCGTTATTTGTAATTTGTTCTATTTTTTGTTCTCTAGAATTTGGTCTTACTTTCACCTTTATTTTCATATGGTTGAATAGTTTGAGGTTTTATAAATTGTTTGAGAGGGTTTATAAATAATATTTTATTTATTTTTTAATGAACAAAAAAGCAGTTTTATTTGATTTAGATAATACCTTGTATAATTATGAAAGAGTTCATAAAAAAGCTTTGAAAAAAGTATTTAATGTTTTGAAAAAGGAGATTAAGATTTCATTTAAGGAGTTTTTTAGATTGTATAAAATTTCTAAGGCAGAGATTCATAGAGAACTAGCAGGGACTGCCTCCTCGCATAATCGTGTTTTGTATTTTCAGAGATTGATTGAGAAAACGCATAATACTGTTGAGCCACTTATGATTTTGAAGTTGTATGATTCTTATTGGGATAATTTTTTAGATAATATTAGGCTCAACAAAGGGGTTTTGAAAACTTTGAAAATCTTGAAAGAGAAAGGAATTAAGACAGCAATTGTTTCAGATTTAACAACTCATATTCAATTAAGAAAGATGGCTAAATTGGGAATAACCCCTTATATTGACTTTTTAGTTACTTCTGAAGAGGCTGGAAGTGAGAAGCCAAATAATGTGATGTTTTTATTAGCTTTGAATAAATTAAATGTTCTACCTTCCGATGCTGTAATGGTAGGAGACAATCCTATTAATGATGTTGAGGGTGCTAATTCAGTTGGACTGGATACGATTTTATTAGCAGATAAAAGTTCAGATAAATTTAATTTTAATGAGGATTATCAAAAACCAAATTTTAAGATTACTGAGATTCCTGAAATTTTAGAATTTTTAAATCTTAATTAGATTATTTTTTGTTGAACTTTTTTTGTTTTTGTATAAAATTTAAGGTGCTCCGTCCGGCTGAAAGAACAATTTCTTAGTGCCGTAATTATCAAAGTTCTTTCCTATGTCAATAACTTATGCTCCGTCCGGGTCCTAAAAAATCAGAGATTTTTGGGAACTTCCATTCTTACGAATGTAAGTATTTGAAGTTCAAATCCCTCGAACAAGTTAGCAATCAAAGATTGTATTATGCTCCGTCCGGGATTTGAACCCGGGTCTCAGCCTTGAAAGGGCTGAATCCTTGGCCACTAGACTAACGGAGCCTGTTAAATTATGCTTATTTTGGTTTTTAAAGGTTCTGTTGTTGTAACTATTTGCTCCTGAATTTAAATCAAAACACATAAAAAGGGGAAATCTATGTATTTTTATGGGAAAAGCCATTGTTAATGAAGGCAATGAAAGTAAGGAAGTTCAGATAAATGATTTGATATTTAAGGAGCTTATTAAGAGAGGGTATTCTTTAGAAGGTAATACTAGGGTTTGGAATATTGCTGATTCTAAGTTGTGGTATCTTACTCCTGAGCAGGCTCAAGGATTTTTAGATTTAGAACAATCGGAAGATTATAAAAGAGATGTTATTGAAAAGGAGATCTCTTTAATTAATGAGAATATCGAAGAGATTATTAATAAGACTGGAGAAGATCCTTTGAATATTATTGATTTGGGCTGTGGGGATGGAAAGAAGGCTGTTTTGTTTATTGAACAGTTAAAGGGCAAGGTAAAGATGAGATATTGTCCTATTGATATTTCTGGTTATATGGTTGAAAAAGCATTAGACAAGATTAAAAAGTTGGATGCTGGAGAAGTAGTAGAATTTCAGTGGAATATTTCTGATTTTGAGAATATTGAGAATATTACTTCGTTATTGAGACAGGGGGAGTATAAAAAGAATTTAATTTTATTATTGGGAAATACATTAGGTAATTTTGAGATTAATGAATTATTGTATGAGATTAGAAGTGCTATGAAGGAAGGCGATGCTTTGTTGATTGGTAATGGGTTATTTAATGGGGATGTAAGTTCCTTATTGAAATCGTATAATAATGAGAGGGTTAATAATTTTTTAAAACATATCCCTGAACAACTTGGATTAAGAGAGGGGGATTACAAATTTGGTGCAAGATTTAGGAATTCTCGTGTTGAAATTTATTATGAAATTGAAAAGTCAAGAAAGATTGAGTTCCAAGGAAAGAAGGTTTATTTTGATAAAGGGGATCAAATTATTGTTTCTGTTTCATACCATTATGATAGGGAAGATTTTATGACTTTTTTGAATATGCATTTTGATGATGCAATGGTGAAGTTTTCCGAGGATAAAAGTTATGCTTTGGCCTTATGTAAAAAATAATTAGTTTTGACAACCATATTTTTTTTGTTTAGAATATTTTTGAGAGCTACACCAAATTTCTTCTCCTTGTATTGTTATTGCTTTTTTTTGTTTTCCTGCTGGACATTTTTGGCATCCAAATGAACATCCTTCTGTTATGTTAAGTTGATATTTTTCTGCAATTTGCCTAGCTTTTTCTAAATATTCTTTTTCTTGTTCCTTAGAAAGTTTATCTTTTTGTTTTGCTCGACCTTGAGGGACTAAATTTAATAGATGTAATTTTTTAAGATTAAAGGGGGTTTTTAGTGAGGAAATGTATTGTGCAATATCTTCTAGACTTTCTTTTGTTTGTTGCATTGCTACGGTCTGAAAACTAAAATTAATTTCTGTTTTTGAGGCATTTCTTACAGATTGTAAAAGATTTTTGTATGAATGGGCCTGGCATATTGAATTGTGTGTTGTTTCATCACCATAAATTGAAAAAGAGATTTGAGGGGAGTAGCTTGAGAGGTCTTGTAATTTTTTTAATGGGAGGGGGTTATTATGAAAGGTTCCTGAAGAAAGTATCTCTAGGTTTGCATGGGGTCTTTGTTTTCTTAAATTTTGGATGATTTCTAAAATTTGGGGATGTAAAAAGGGTTCTCCTCCTGATAATCTAATTTTTTTAAAATTTGGATTTTTTTTCACAGTTTCTAAAATATCTTCAAGTAAAATAAAGTTTTTTCCGTTGGGGGTTGCTTGAGTTGAACAATGAACGTAATTTATTGAACATTGGTCTGTAATTTCAATTGTTAGGTGCATGCAAAAATTAGTTAAATTTAGTTTAAATTTATTTATATAATGGAGAATAAGAAAAAAGATGTTTTGTATTGTGGTGTTGACGATAAAAAAATTAAAAATGCTAGTCCAAAGTTGTATGATGAAAATTTAGATTTGTTATTTTATTGGATTTCTGAGAGATATAAAATTCATTTGAAAAAGGATTTGTTAAAAGAAAGTTATCCTTTTACCTTAGATAAGGTTTTGCAGAAGTATAGGTTTTGTAATGTTAGAAGGGAGCAGGATAAAGAGACAAGGTGGTTGATAGAGAATATTGTGAATTCTGGATTGAGTTTTGAAAATAAGATATTTAATATAATTTTATTTAGGCTGATTAATAAGCATGAAACAATTGATTTATTTGGTTTGCTGGATTTTGGAAATATTGACTATAATTATTTAAAAAAATGTTTGGAAAATATTGAAAAGAGTTATGTTTATTTTTCTAATGCTTTTTTTACATCTGGGCCAAAGAGGGTTGCTAATTTGAAATTTGATGATGAATCTATGGTGGTGAAGATTGTTAAACTTGTTGAATCTTATTCTAAAACTGATTTTATTTTGAGTTTGAAGGATTGTGATAATCAAAAAGAAGTTTTTGATTTGTTGAGGTCTTTGGATGGAATTGGGGATTTTTTGGCTTATCAGATATTTGTTGATTTTAGTTATATGGATGAATTTGATTTTTCTGAAAATGAATTTGTGGTTGCAGGGCCTGGATGTAAAAGGGGTTTGGATTTAATTTTTAGAGATTTTGATGGTTTAAATTATGAAGAGGCTTTATTTTGGTTAAGGGATAATTTTGGATTTTTGTCTGAAGGAAAGTTGAATGTTTTTGATTTGTTTAGTGATTTAAAAGTTGGGGATAGGAAGATGAATGTCATGTCTTTGGAAAATTGTATGTGTGAGCTTTCAAAATATTGGAGGGCTTTGAATAATAAGGGAAGGCCGAGAATTAGGTTTAAAGTTTAATGTCTTTTGAGTATTTTCCAATGAATGGAACTTCTTTTTTCTTTCCTGTTAGTGCTGATGCCCAACTGATTATCCATAGAACTACTGTGAATACATATAGAATTGGGCCTGCAATCCATCCGATTATTGGGACTACAATAACTGCCACGGAGATTACATATGCTATGAAAACTATAAGTGATTGTTTTGCATAGTACATTACATATTTGTCATCTTTTTTTACAAGGATTGCAATTACAAAACCTACTATTGATAAGAATGTTGCAAGGAATGCAAAAAGTTTAGAATCTGATTCTAGTTTTTGTGTTTTCTTTTTGCTTTTTTTCACTTTTTTCTTTGCCATGTTTTTATAATGTTTTATTTGTTTTTAAAGGTTTTTA
>CAYOTW010000054.1:0-5308 GCA_964407005.1 Candidatus Woesearchaeota archaeon
AATTCCTCTGGATTCTTTCTTTTTACAAAAAAGAAATTACCCCTAAGTAGAAAAATTAAGTTAGTTGAAGATTTTTTTATCGAAGATTTTCATTTCCCACTAAATTGATTTCTGCGAAATCAAAATCCGCCCAGTATCTCGCTTCGCTCGCCTTAGTTAGTAAAATCTTCTCTTATCATCCCTAGAATTATATTGATATCTCTCGTTTACTTTTCCTTGTTCTCGCTCCATTTCATTCTGCTCGCCGAAGTTAGTAAAATCTTTTCTTTGAGGGATTGTTGATTGCAATCTTTTTTTATTTGTATTTTCTAAAATTTAGTAATTTTTTTAATGGATTTATAAAACATCGTTAGGTTTATTAAATCTCTTGATGTTTGATTTTTATGGTTAGAGGTAAAAAAGGTGATGAGAAGTATTATATTATTATTTCTTTAATTTTGGGATTGCTTGTTTTAGGTTTGTCTTTGTTTTATATTTTTGAGGAGTATTTTACAGAGGATGATGTTAATTGGGAGACTTGTAGGCAGAGCATTGTTTTGCGGAATAGTGTATCTGTGGATAAATCAGGTTCTATAACTAAAGAGATTTTTAGTGATTATGCCAAAGATTTAGCTCCATTGAAATGTAAGAATGATGTGGCGAGGATTGGTGTTATACTAGATGGAGAAACAGGAACAACAAAAGATATAGATAAGATAATAATTGAGGATTATCGTGGTCGGAGTGAGATTAATGTGGGGCCTGAAAAATCTCCAGAGGTTGTTTTGAGAGATTATATTGGGGGGAGATTGGAAGAGTGTTGGAAACTTTGGGGAGAGGGAGAATATGCAGTTTTCCCTGGAAATATTGTTTTTGAAAAAAAAGATTGTGCTATTTGTAGTCGTATTTCTTTTTCTGAAGAATTAAAAAATATTTGGTATACTCCTACGGTGGAGGTAGAAAAAATGCTTTCAGATGAGCAGAATAAAAAAATTGTTCAAGGAGACGAAGTTCCAATTTCCATGATTTTTTATAGGTCTTCCTTAGCTTCATTTAATAAAAAGATGAGGTATGCTGAAAGTTTTAAGTTTTCTGATGATGAAAATTGGGAATCTTCTGAAACAGGCAGTAGGAGATTTGTTTTTCCTTCTAAAGGGGATTTGTTATTAGGTATGTATTTTTATACAAATAAGAATTATTTTGAAGACTTTGATGTTATAAATTATGTTGCTAGTTATCCATTTTATGTTCAGTTGGGGATAGAGGAAGATAAGAAGGAATTTAAAAAATGTAGTGTGGAGTCGATTCCAGCATAAGATGGGAAAAAAAGGTGAGTTGATGTATGATGTTATTTTGCATGTGATTTTGTTAGCTTTGGTTTTAGGTTTGTTTTTAATGGGGACAGTTGGAAGGGCAGAGTCTAGGGAGGTTAAGCAGGAGATTCTGGAAAAGCAGACTGCTTTGTTAATTGATTCTGCAGATTCTGGAATGAGTTTTATTTTGTCTAAGAAAAATAGGCATGGAGAGATTAATGGTGTTAGGGTTGATGGCAGAAGGGTTTATGTTGATGTTGAGGGTTTGAAATCTATTAATGGATATAGGCATTTTTCTAATTGGGATATCGAGGTTGAAGAGACAAAGGAGGAGTTTATTATTAGGGTAAAATGAAAAAAGCAGAGGCATTGGGCGAGGGTTTATTGACGGTTTATAGATTGTTTTTAGTTGCAGTTGTTGCTTTAGTGGTTTTAGGGGCTTCTGCAGTTTTTTATGATTATTATATTAATGTTAAGGATGTTGAGGCTGGGATTATTGCTAGGGGGTTGATAAGTTGTTTTTCTGAAAATGGTTTGGATGTTGATTTAAATGAATGTGGTTTTGATTTAAATGATACTTATATTAGGGTTGAGATTAATTTTGGTTTGTTAGAAAATAGGATTATTGAGGAAGGAGATAAGGGGATTGGTTGGACTGAGGAGGTGGATGTTGACGAGAAATATAAATTGGGTTATTTTAAGGAGCTTTATCCTTTTTTTATTGAAGGGGAAGAGATTGAAGTTGAAATGGAGGTTTATGTAAATCATGAATTCTAGAGGTGCAATTTTAGGAGGGTTTGTTGGGATGTTTGTTGCAACTGCAGGTATTGCTTTAATTTTGTTTTTATTTATTTTTTTATCTACGCCGATTAGTAATGTGAAGATTTTTGAGGACAAGGCAGGAGGGGAGTTTAATATTTATAATAAAGAGTTTAAAGGAGTTATTTTTTTAGAGTCTTTGAATGAAGGAGATTTTTTTGAAGATTTTGATTTGGAATCTAGAAAAGATTATTGGGGCTATGTTGTTTTAACTGAAAAAGGTCATGATTTTGAGGAGAGTGACTTAAGGATTGGCGAGGCTGTTGTTGAATTTTATTTTCCATTAAATGGCGAGAAGAATATTTTTATTTTAAAAAAGGAGGTTTTTGAAAATGATTATGAATATTACAGGTAAGAGGGGGCAAATTTTTTCTGCTTATTTGATATTGATAACTTTGGTTTTAACATTAACTTCAATTTTAATTTTTTTGTCTGTGAATTCTAAGAGTATTGATTCTTTAGTTATGCCTTATGAGGTTTTAGAGGTTAGGGATGATTTGAGGATTTTTGAAATGCAGGAGGAGATGATTTTAAGAGATATTGATTTGGAGAATGCAGAGGAGAATTTTTGTGAGGTGTTGATGTCTGATGAAGATTATTATGGTTTTTTATTTGAAGATTTATATTATAAGAATAGGGGTGATTGGAGTTTTGATTTTTCTTCTAGGCTAAAGTTTTGTAGGGATGTTTATGATATTTCTTTTGAGAATGATGAACTAGTGTTTGTTAGGAAAGAGTTAGGCAAAAGAAAATTTTTATTTCCTGTTGATCGGGGGAAGGTAAGTTTTATGGTTGAGTTTGAGTATTTTTATGAAAGACAAGATTTATTTAGTAGTGAGGATTTAGAGTAGTATGGATTATGGAAAACCTGAAAGAAGAAAGACAAAGAAAGATTTAAGAAGGAAAAGAAGGACAAGAGTGTATAAACGAGGTGGTAAATTTCGGTCTATAGAGATTGAGGAAGAGGAAAAGACTGAAAAGAAGAAAAAGAAATAATGGAATTTTTATATGCTCTTGTATTTGTTGGACTAGTTATTGCTTTGTGTCAGGATTTGAAAAGGCAGGAGGTCGACGACTGGCTGAATTTGTTTTTAATTATTTCTACATTTGCTTTTTTGATTTTTAATTCTATTTTGAATTGGGATTCTTATTTTATTTTTATTGGAATTGTTGTTTTCTTAATTATGTTTTTTATTGAGACTTTGTTTTATTATTCCAGAATTTTTGGAGGAGGGGATGCAAAGCTTTTGTTAGCTATCTTTGGTATTTTTATTGGATTTTCTTTTTCTGCTAGTTTAATGAATATTGGATTTTTTGTTTTGGCATTTTTGTTTGCAGGAAGTTTGTATGGGTTGATTTATGAAGGGTATTTAATATTTTCAAGATTTGATAAGATTAAGAAGTATGCTAAGAAAAATAATTTTTCTAAAAAGTTTTTTTATGTGTTTGTTTTTTCTGCATTGTTTTCTTTGCTAGGGTTTTTTAATTGGGCTTTTTTTTATTTTGCTGGTTTTTTATTATTTATTTATGTTGTTAGTTTTTTTGCAAGAGCTATTGAGTCAGAGTTGATGGTTAGAAATGTTTTTACGAAGAATTTAGTAGAGGGTGATTTACTTGTTGAAGACGTGAAAGTAAATGGAAAGGTTATCAAAAAGGATTGGGAGGGTTTGACTGATAAGGATATTAAATTATTGAGAAAGAAGAAAAAGGTTTGGGTTAAATATGGGATTCCTTATGTTCCCGCTTTTGTGATTGCTTTTATTGTTTATTATTTTAGGGATTTTATTTTGAATTTTATTTTTTAGGGGATTCTTGGTTTTAGTTTGGGTAATGATTTTGATTTTTTTCTTGTCTTTTTTCTTGTCTTCTTTTCTAGTTTGTTTTGTAATTTTTTTAATTCTTCTTCTGGGGCTTTTTGTTTTTTGTTTGGATCGGTGTCATCATAAAAAGGGATTACTTCAATAAGGCTGTGCCCCATTATTTGGTTTACGGATATTTTTACATCTATTGGTTTGAATTTTGATTTTATTTTTTTTGCTATTTTTTTTGCTAGCGAAAAAGAAGAAGTAGGTATTTTTTCTTTTGCATCGTGTTTTTTTGGGATTATAAGGGAGTGCCCTTTGCTTATTGGATTTATTTCTAAAATAGCTAGGCTGGTTTTGTTTTCGTCTATTTTATATGTGGGAATTTTATCTTGGAGTATTGAACAAAATAAGCATTGTTGTTGAGGTTGTGTTGGGGTTTGTGTTGGCTGAGGGGGTGATTGTGTTGGAACAGGAGATTGTTGTTGGTCTTGTATTAATTTGTTTTGTTTTAAAAATTCAAATAATTCTTTTTCATCCATTTGCATGACTTTTTTTTGTATAAAGTCTCTTTTTTCTTCTGGAAAATATTCTAGATTGTCGATAAGTTGTTTTTTGATTGTTTCTGCTTGTTCTTTGGAAATCATATTTTTATTAAGAACTTAATGGTTTTAAATTTAACTTAGATAATGGAGTTTAGGATTAAAGCTAGTTTTTTTGGGGCAGTTCTTCTTTGCATTTTTTTAATGCATGGTCTTCTTATGTTTATGTCTTGTTTTTCATAGGGGTCTTTTTTTGCATTTTCAGCTAGTTTTTCATAGAATTCTATTTCTCTAGAAAGAGGTGTTTTTTCAGGTCTACAATAGATTTCTTCATAAGAATTCATTTTAGCCAATTGCTCGTCTGTAATCAATTATATCTGTTGAAGAGACACCTTCTATATTTTGAAAGATGTCTTCAATGATTTGCTGGTCTTTTTCTTCTGACCAGGAGATTGTTGCGATTAGTGCCTTTAATCCAAAAGCAACGGGTTGTTCTTCAAATGAAGTTATTTTTCCTTTATGTTCTTCAATTTTTGAATCTGCTTGTGATTTTATGGCATTTAAGTCTGTGTCTACTCCAGAAGGCATTACTTTTATTTTAATTGCTACTTCTGCCATTATGGTCCTTCCTGCCCGCATTTAGTGCATTTCCATTCAATGGAAAGTTGTTTACATTTGTCACACCTGAAGATTTGTTCTTGACATTTTGGACAAGGAAAACTTACTCCTTCAGATGTTTCTTCATTACATGAGTTGCATTTCATATTTTTGGGTAGTTTTTTGGCTTTTTAAGAGTTTGGGTGGGGTTGCTTGGATTCTTTCTTTTTACAAAAAAGAAATTACCCCTAAGTAG
>CAYOTW010000055.1:0-5261 GCA_964407005.1 Candidatus Woesearchaeota archaeon
ATTTCTTGTTTTAACTCTAACTTATAGGCATTCTCAAAAATTGAATATAACATCGGAATTTAACGAAGTCGCCGAAGGCGATTTGGGTGGAGAAACCTGCAAGGTTTCGTAACCGTTAAATTCCTGTTATATTCGTCTGACCAAAGGGAAGACCTAAAATTTAGTGCAACGTTCCGTAGGAAAATTTTAGAGTTTTTGGATTACTGATAAATTCGAGCCAAAGGCGAGTGAATATGTCCGAAGGACGAGAGAGGGGCTTATTTTTTGTTTCTTTTTTCCTAAAAAAGAAAATAGAAGGGGCGTCTTGTTTTGGTTCTTTTCTGAAAAGAACATTTAGGGGCGTCTGATTAGAAATATTTATAAAGCTGTGCAAACATTTATCTTATTATGGGGAGTAAAAACATAACTTTGAAAGTTGATGAAGATTTATATAATACCTATAAAGAATACTGCAAAAAGAAGGGTTTAGTTATCTCCCGACAATTTGAGATATTTGCAGAAGAACAATTAAAAAAGGAGAAAGACAAGGTTTAGAATATGGAGACTAAACAATTAATCAATAAAAAATCTGAATACTGGAAAAAGAAGTTAATTGATTTATCTAAAAGAAATAATCTCGTAAATTATAGATTTACAAAATCAAAATCATTAAAGATAAAACAGCCAGATTTTAAACAAATAATTGAGGATTTACATCATGAAAAAAATGTAAATATTCTAAAAAAAGAAAATGGAAAACCAAAAGAAAGGTTCTGGCTTTGTACGGAAGAAGAGGAAACTGTTGATAAAAAATTAACAAACCTTTATCTCAAAACAAAAGAGAATTTCCAAGAGTTAGGAGTTAGTACTTGCTTTGTAAGTTTAGGTGTTTTGAAATATAAGGAATCTGCAAATTCAGAAATTTTTTGTCAATCTCCAATTTTCCTTTTTCCAGTAACTATCAATAGATTATCTGCCACATCAAAGGATAAACATAGATTTGAATTAGTCTCTGGCTCAGAAGATCTTCAGGTAAATCCTGCTTTAATAGAGAAATTATCTCATGATTTTGATATTGATTTGCCCGAATTTAAGGAAGAAACAAGTATTGAAGAATACTTGAAATTAGTTGGAAAGGCTATTTCTGGAATGAAAGAATGGAAAATCACAGAAGAGATCTATATGGACATATTTTCTTATCAAAAATATATTATGTTTAGAGATTTAGCAGAACATCAAAAACTTTTGCAAAATAGTGATTTAATTAAAGCATTTGTTGGAGATAGAAATGCCTTACAAGATGAAATTGCAGAAACTCAAAGAGAAAATTTTGATGATACTCAAGACATAGATGTTTTACCTGCCGATTCTTCTCAAAAATTAGCCATTGAACTGGCAAAATCAGGAACTACTTTTGTTTTACAAGGTCCGCCAGGAACTGGAAAGAGCCAAACCATTTCCAATATAATTGCTTCGCTCTTAGAAAAGAAAAAGAAAATCTTATTTGTAAGCCAGAAAATGGCGGCTCTTAATGTTGTTCATAAAAGATTAGAAGAGGTAGGTTTAGGAAGATATTGTTTAAATCTTCACAATTATAGAGGAAATAAAAAAGAGGTTATAAGACAGTTAATCTCTGAGTTAGAAACTTCTCCAAAAATAAAAGAAAGTATAAAAAGATACTCTTTTGCCGATTATATTGAGACACAGAAAGAGCTAAATGATTTTTATGATTTCTTATGTAAAAAACACAAGCCAAGATCATTATCCATTTACGATATTAGAGGAGAATTATCAAGACTACATGAGGTTGAAATTCTTGATAAATCACTTAATGATTCTATATCTTCAAATGAAGAAAAATTTACAAAATTATTATCAAAAATACAAGATTTGGATTTAGGGATAGAGAAAGTTCCAAGACCCATAGACAACATTTATTTTAATTTTAAAGGTTCAAAAAATACTACTCTTTCAAGAAATAAATTCAAAAAGCTTATTGATGAAACTCATCAGGTATTAAAGGAAATTTTAGAATTTATCAAAGAGGTTAAATCTAAAACAAACCTTAAAATTAGTAGTTTAGAGGAATTAGAAACTTTTTGTAATTTTCATAAGGATGCAAACAATCTTAAAGAAATTCCTGAGTTCTTAATTTCAGATAAATTTGAAGAATACAAAAAAGTAATTTATGATTTACATAAAAATCTTAATGAAATAAATGGCAAAAAATCAGAAATATTAGAAAAAGTAAAAGAAGATTTCATTGAAGAAAAAACAGATAAACAAGAAAAGATTTTCAGAGAGACTTCATTCTTAACAAGAGTTTTTAACAAGGAATACAAGACAGCAAAATCAGAATTAGAATCTTTTTCTAAAGAAAAATTAAGTCATAACGACTGGGTGAAATTATTTGAATTAAAGGGGGATTACAAAAAAGCATTAGATAAACATAATAAAATTGAAACTCAAAATAAGAATATTGTCAAAGAATTAAGGGGTATTAACTCTATAAAAAATCTTGAGAATTTGAAGAAAAAGACAGAAGATTTTTCTCAAACATTCAAAAATGCAGAACAATGGATTAAGAAGCCTGCAAATTTATTGAATTTTTGGTTGAATGAAAAGCACAAAAAAGATTCATTGGATAATTTGAATGAAAAATTAAAAGATATTGATTCTTACTTAGTAAAATCTATTTTAAAGGATAGTAAAAATATTGAAGATTTGGAAGAAAAAATACATGAATTTATTGATAACCTGCCTCATTTAGATGATGTTTTAATTTTTAAAGGGCAATATGATTCACTTAATGAAGAACTTAAAGAATTTGTTAAAGCATATTTTGAGGAAAATATTGTTTCAAAACTAAGTTCTGTTTTCTTAAAATCTTATTACTTGCAATTGCTGGAAGAAATTTTAAAAGATAATAATATCCCCTCTCCTAAAAATAAAGTAGAAATGTTTAGGGAGAAGGATTTTGAGGTTAGAGATATTAAAAGATTTAAAATTATGGACATGGTTGAACAAAATCAACCATCTGTAAATTACCATAGCCATGGGATTAATGAAGTGTCAATATTGAAAAGAGAAAATGAAAAGAAAAGAAGACTAAAACCAATAAGAGATTTACTTGAAGATATTCCAAATTTAGTTTTCTCATTAAAACCATGTTTTATGATGAGCCCTCTTTCAGTTAGCCAATACATAAACCCTAATTCGATAAAATTTGATGTTGTAATCTTTGACGAAGCTTCTCAAATAATGCCAGAAGATGCTGTTTCATGTTTGATTAGGGCAAAACAGGCAATCGTTGTGGGAGATACTCAGCAATTACCACCAACTTCTTTCTTTATGAGTGGTAGAGAGGATGAAATTGTAGAAGAAGAAATTGAAGATTTAGAAAGTTTCCTTAGTGAGTGTAGCACCAAATTTAGAACAAAACCTCTTTTATGGCATTATAGAAGCAAAAATGAGCATCTCATAGCGTTTTCAAACAGATTCTTTTATGAGCACAGATTAATTACATTCCCTAATTCAAAAATTAATGATGAATCAGGATTAGATTTTATTCATGTTAAAACAGGCGTTTATGATAGGGGAAAATCCAGAAAGAATAGAGTTGAAGCAAGAGAAGTCGTTAAGAAATATAAGGAACTCAAAAAGAAATTTCCAGATAAATCAATGGGAATAATTGCATTTAGTATTGCTCAAGAAAATGCGATAAGGGAAGAATTTAGAATTGCCGGAATAAATATTGAAGAGTCAATTGATTCTCATAAGGAAGATTTATTTATTAAGAATTTGGAGACTGTTCAAGGAGATGAAAGAGACATTATACTAATAAGTGTAGGTTATGGAAAAGATTCTTCTGGAAAATTAAGCTACCATTTTGGACCCCTTAACAGAGATGGAGGTTACAAAAGATTAAATGTTGCAGTAACAAGATCAAGATTTAAAACAGTGGTTTTATCTTCCATTTCACCAGAAGAATTAGACGAGGATAAAATAAATGTTGATGGTGTAAGATATCTAAAATACTATTTGGATTATGCGAAAAATAAAGATTTCAATAAATTTTTACAGACAACAGAGGGATTAGATTTTGATTCAAGTTTTGAAGAATCCGTTTACGAAGCATTAACAAAAGAAGGTTTTTCAGTAAGTACTCAGATAGGTTGTTCAGGATATAGGGTTGATTTGGCTATAAAACATCCTAAAAAACCAGGAGTTTATATTTTGGGGGTGGAGTGTGATGGTGCTCAGTATCACTCTTCAAGATTTGCAAGAGATAGAGATAAAGTGAGGCAACTTATTTTAGAAAATCTTGGTTGGAATATTCATAGAATTTGGTCTGATGATTGGTTAAACAACAGGGAATATGAAATTAAGAAGATTAAAGAAAAGGTTGATTCTTTGTTAAAATCAAAAAAAGATAAAACCAAAGAAGAATTAAGATTCGAAAAAGTAGAGGATGTAGAAGATTTTAAGGAAATTTCATTAAAAGATAAATATGAAAATTATGAAGTTGCTGAATTGCCTAAATCAAGAACAAAAATCGAATTTGATGGATATGGAGATATGGTTTGGGGTGGAGACAAAGCAAAAAACTTAATGCTTTCTGTCTTGGAAGTTGAATCTCCTATTGAAAAAGAGCTATTGTATAAAAGAGCTCTTGCTTCTTTTAGAATCAATAAGTTAGGTGCAAGATTAAAAAGAAACTTTGATGATTTGATTAATGAAATGAAAAGAGAATATAGCAATATTTATGTTTATGGCGAAACAGTTACTATAAATAAAATTGATGGCGTTTGTCCTGTTAGAATTTCTAAAGAAGATCAAAGACCATTTATTTTAATACCTAAAGAAGAAATTGGCGGAGCGATTGTTGATATATTAAAAAACACTTTCGGGGCAACAAAAGAAACATTAGTTGCAGACATTGCTAAAGGAATTTTTCATAACAATAGAACTGGTGGAAAAATCAAAGGGAAGATTGAAGAAGCGATTAAATATCTGGAAAAAGAAAAAATGATAAAAGCAGAGAATGGAAAAATATTTCTTGTAAATAAGTAAAGACGCCCCCAATAAAATTCCTTTTGTGAAACAAAAGACTATATGTGCGTAGCACTGACGCCCCTTCTAATAAATATCGACCACAGGGAGTGAATATGTCCGAAGGACTAAGCCCCTCTCTCTCTTTTCCGTTCTAAGTAATCCAAAAATTGAATATAACATCGCGATTAAGAGAAGTTGGATTTTTGAGAGTGGAGCGTAGCGACCTC
>CAYOTW010000056.1:0-1580 GCA_964407005.1 Candidatus Woesearchaeota archaeon
TCACCATCACCATCAAAAGAAGCAAAGGAATTATCCTCATCCAAAACATAAGGAGCATTATCCAATCTTCTCGAAATATCAAATCCTTTCTGAGGAGATAATGAATTCAAACCATAAACATTAAGATGTGAATAATTTCCATCCACAACAACATCTTTATCAGCGACATCCCCACTAAAATAACTAGCATCCTCATCTAAAACCAACTGATAAGTCTGAACAGACAAATGCGGAACAACCCACTCAATATAATCAACATAAGAATCATTATCAAAATCATAAGCAACATAATCAACCTCAACATCATACATCTTATCAACAGACTCTTTCACATCAGAAATCTCAGCAACAACATTTCCAGTCAAAACTCCTGAAGAAACATTTTCACTAACATTCCCACTTTCATTGCCCAAACTTTGATTAGAATTATTCACACCAATTTCATTCACTAAACTACTAGCATTAGAATCATCACCTTCATTAAGATTATCACCCACCTCATCAATATATCCGTACTTCACAGCATCCCCATAAGAAGCTCTCCAATACAATTTCAATGAAGAATCATTAACAGAAACATTTGCAAAATCAACTAAAGTATATGCTAAAATATCTGTGTAATTATACTCCTTTTCAGAATAAACCTCAATCCTCTTCCCCTCAGAAATCTTTGTCTCATTAGCCATAGGAGCAGGAGTTTCATACTCTACAACAACCTCAGACTCATTCACATAAGACAAATCAACCTCCTTCGTCTCATTATCAATAGAAATATTGTCCTTTAAATCAACCTCTGAAATAACTCTCCCAGTCATAAAAAAACTAGAAAAATAATCCCACAAGCTCACTCCTTCAACCTCATAAAATACCTTTCCAGTAACCAAACTCCTTCTATCTGTTCTTTCAACATCCTCTTCAAACTCTCTCACCTTATTCTCTGCCTCCCTAGCCTCATTCCCAGTTTTAACACTAATATTACTAGCCTCTTTTGGCAACCTTACCTTCCTCTCCCTATCCAATCTAACCTTTTTCATCCACTTAACAGGCCTACCAATTACAGCCTTATATTGCAAGGTCTCCTCACTTGCATTAGTTTCATTCTGCAAAGTCATATTTTGTAAACTATCATTCTCCTCGACAAAATCCTCTCCAATCTCTGACAAAACAGAATCATTATAAATCAACCTAATTGTAAAATTCTTAGAATCATTATTCAATCCCAAATCTGATAAAGGAATATTCAACTCATCCTCTTCCCCCAAATATTCAGAACCAAACCCATAAGAAGAATAAGAATAATTAGTACTCACAACAACACTACTATTAGCAAAATCCAAATCCAAAATATCCTCAGAAAGATTCTCATAATCACTATAAACACTTCCAGGCTTAATAAAAGCAGAACCATTTTCCAAATTATAAACAAAACTATTATTATAAGAAACAATACCTTTCACAACATCCAAATCCTCATAAATCACTGCCCCAGTAATCCCTGAACTCTTCTCTGACTTACTCTCGCCCCGGTCCTTCTTTTTATCTGCTTTCTCTTCAGCCTTGTCTGCTTTCTCTTCAGCCTT
>CAYOTW010000056.1:1680-5096 GCA_964407005.1 Candidatus Woesearchaeota archaeon
TCTGCTTTCTCTTCAGCCTTGTCTGCTTTCTCTTCAGCCTTAGCGTCATTAATTTCAACACTCTTATCAGTTACATCATCTTTACTATCCTTTTCTTCTTCAGCTTCTTCTTCAACTTCTTCTTCCACTTCTTCTTCCACTTCTTCTTCCACTTCTTCTTCCACTTCTTCTTCAGATTCATTAACCTCCAATTCACTACCAACAGAAACATTAGAATCATTAACAGTAATATTTTCATTAGTCTCATTCAATTCAACATCAACACCACTAGTCTCATTTTCCCCTACATCTGTCTCATTTTCAACAACCCTCCTTTCTTCAGAATCTCCAACACCACTAGAACCACCTAAAGAAACATTAGAATCATTAACAGTAATATTTTCATTAGTCTCATTCAATTCCTCCTCAGTCAAAACCAAATCAAAATAAACATCAGCATAATTTTTCTTCTCACCTAAAAAACCAACCCCCTTCCCAGCTCCAGAAACATTCTCTCCCACAACAAAATAACTACCATTAGAAATATTAAAAAAATCAGATAATAAAAACTCTCTTTCGCCTTCAACAGAAGAAACAACAATCTTTGTATCTGCAGGCAAAAACTCTCCCTCTCTTAAAACCAAATCCAAAGAACCCTTCAAATTTCCTTCAGAGATATATGCATCAGAAATCTCTAAATGAGCCTTACCTGTAATCTCTATTCTTTGTGATTCAAAAACCCCCCCAAAATTTGTAGAATAACCAACTATCGCCAAAACACCGACTAGAAAAATTGCTAAAACAAAAATTTTAAGAAAATTATTTTTCTTTTCTTTAACCTTTCCAAGATATCTTTTTTTTACTTTTCCATCCACATCACGATAACTTTCATAAATATAAGGTCCATAAGATTTTCCTCTCTTTTTCACAACTCTTTTATAACTCATCTTCATAAAAACTACATAAAATGACTTTAAAAACTTTCTTAAAATGTGGAACAACCAAAATAAAAAACATTAAAAATACAAGAAACAACACTAATTAAATGGAAAAAAGAAAAATAAGAATTATTACAGTTATTCTACTCCTATCTAGTGCCATAATAACTTCCTTACTCATTTCAAATATTAACATAACTGGACTAACAATAAAACATCCAGGATTTAATCTATACATAATAGAAGAACAAGATTCCCTAATTCTAACCATTCCAGTTAAAAATGAGAACAACAACTCTCAAAAAGTAAATGTAGAAATCACAATATTAAACTCAAAAAATAAAGAAATAAAAAATCTCAAAAGCCCTCAAAAAATTATAGAGTCCAATAAAACAGACGAAATTAAAGCTAAATTAAATCCAAAACTATCCCCTGGAAAATATCAAGCAAGAATTTTTCTTTTTATAGGCAATCAAAGTTACAGTTTTTCTAAAAACTTTGAAATAGAACAAAAAACACTTTCATTTAAAAGCATAAATATTAAAGAATTCAACCTAGGTGAAAAAGCCAACATAAGCATAATAATTGAAAATCATTTAAATCAAACAGCCCAGGATGTTTCTTCAGGAATATTAATATATAAAGAATCAGGAGAAATCCTTTCTGAACTTAAAACAAAAACATATAATATTAATAAAAAAGAACTTAAAAAAATGAATCTTTTTTGGGACACTACAAACCTAAAACCAGGAAAATATAATGCAAAATTAATAATAAACCACCAAGAAGAAATAATAGACAAAGAGATAGTAATAAACCTTCAAGAAGACAATATTGAAATTATAGGAATTGGGTATTCAATTATTTATGATACAAGAACAAACCTAAGGGATTTCCTGCCTGCAATCCTTATAATTTTAATCATACTAATAAATCTAGCCTGGATAATCTTTTATACAAAAACAAAACTAAAAACTAGATAGAGTAATCTTTAAAAACCCTTCAAATTATAATCTACTATGAAAAAAGGCAGAAAACTTACAGGCGGCAGATATAGAAAAGGCCAAAGAAAGAAAAAATCTTTTGAAAGAGCTGGAGAGACTAAAGTTGTCAACCTAGGAGAAAGAAAAATCAAAAAGATTAGAACTAGAGGCGGCTCTAAAAAATTAGTCCTATTATCAGAAAATCAAGCAAATCTAATCCATAAAAATAAAGCACAAAAAGCAGAAATTACAAATGTTATTGAAACTCCTTCAAATAGATTCCTTGCAAGACAAAATATCTTAATCAAGGGAGCAATTATTGAAACAAATAAAGGAAAAGCAAAAATAACTAACCGGCCCTCTCAAGAATCTTCTATTCAGGCAATTTTAGTAGAATAATTTTAAAAATATCAAAAACCGAAAGCTTTTTAAAGCCAAAACCTTTTTAAATGTTACGGTTAAATAAATTTTTACTACTAAAAATGAGTTATGTAAAAAAATGTCCAGAGTGTGGAAGTTCTAATCTTGTTTATGACAGCTCCCGTGGTGAAGTAATTTGCGGGGATTGTGGACTTCTTGTAGAAGAAAAAATGGTAGATACTTCTCACGAATTAAGGCAATTTGATAAGTCAGAAAAAAAATCAAGAGGAGGAGCCCCAATCTCTATGCAAAAATTTGACAAAGGACTAACAACCAATGTTGGAGAAATATCAGACATTTATAGATTAGATTCAACAAAACAAACAAGAAAATTCTTAAGACTAAAAAAATGGCAAGAAAGAGTCTCTACTTCAATTGAAAGAAACCTAAGACTCGCAATGTCTGAATTAAGAAGAGTCGCTTCATTTTTAGACTTACCATCAGTAGTAAGAGATGAAGCAGCAAGAGTTTATAATTTTGTATTACAAAGAGGTCTAGTAAGAGGAAGGTCAATGGAATCAGTAATAGCCGCTTGTGTTTATGCAGCCTGTAGATCCTATAACATCCCAAGAACTCTAGACGAAATTTCAACAGCTTCAGAAGTAGAAAGAAAAGAAATTGGAAGAACATATAGATTTATTATAAGGAAAATAGGAATTAAGGTAAAACCTTCAAGTCCTAAAGATTATGTTTCAAGATTTGCATCAACACTACATTTAAGTCCAAAAGCACAAAACGAGGCATTAAGTATTTTAAAAAAAGCAGAAATCTCAGAACTAACTTCAGGAAGAGGGCCAGCAGGAATTGCAGCCGCTGCATTATATGTTGCAGCCTTACTCAACGATGAAAAAAAGACACAAAGAGAAGTAGCAGATGTTGCAGGAATAACAGAAGTTACAATAAGAAATAGGTATAAAGAACTTTTAGAAAAACTCGGACTAGAAGAAGAAATTAAGATGAAAGAATCTAACAAATCTTCAAAATAATTCTATAAAAATTTGCACTAAATCTAGGACACTAATTAATTAAAAAAAGTTTTCAAGCAAAGCAGTCATTTAACCTCGCAACGAGAAGATTTTACTAACTAGGGCGAGCG
>CAYOTW010000057.1:0-1031 GCA_964407005.1 Candidatus Woesearchaeota archaeon
GCTGAAGAGTTAAATAAATTTCTGTCATCTTAGCGGACTTTTTTATTTCTACTAACAGACTTTTAACGAACTTTACCACTAGAGGCTCTGAAACCCTTGAAATTGAGGGTTTCAGGTTAATGAGTCGAGAAATTTTTGTGGTTATTCTAGAATTACACTAAGAATTTATATATTTTTAGAGATTATTTCTTAAATGGTTTATATTCCTTATGATGTAGACTTAGCTGTTAAAAGAAAATGTAAAAGATTGAGACATAGTGATAAAACAGCAAAGGCCTATCTTTACTGGATCCATAGATTTTTAAATTGGAGTAAAAGAGATTTAGGTAAAATTTCTAAAAAAGATGTTTCTGCATTTTTACAAAAATTAGACAATCAAAATAAGTCAGGAAATACATTAAATCAATGCCATATGGCTTTGAAGTTTTTATTTGAAGATGTCATGGATAAAAAAATGTGGATTAATATTAAATATACAAAAATACCTAAAAGAATCCAGAGATATTTGACCAAAGAAGAAATTAAAAAATTAATTAAAAGTATTAAAAATCCAAAACATAAATTGATTGTTGCTTTGATGTATTCTGCTGGATTAAGAGTTTCAGAAGTTATTAATCTTAAAATTAAGGAAATAAATTTTAAAGAAGGTTATGGTTTTGTTAGGAATGGAAAAGGAAACAAAGACAGGGTTTTTGTTTTATCTAATAAATTAAGGGTGGCGTTATTTAATTTATGTTTAGGCAAGCCTTCTGAAGAATTTGTATTTCTTAGCAATCGTGGGAGGAGATATTCAATAAAATCCTTCCAGAAAATTATTAAGAATGCCGCTAAAAATGCCCAGTTAGAAAATTGGAAGGAAATTCACCCCCATACACTAAGGCATTCTTTTGCAACTCATTTATTGGAAAATAAATATTCAATTAGTGATGTTCAAGCATCTTTAGGACATAAGTCTCCTGAAACAAGTTTAGTTTATACCCATACAAATGGAAAAATGATTAATATTAAATCTCCCTTAGATAGTTTGTGAT
>CAYOTW010000057.1:1131-5084 GCA_964407005.1 Candidatus Woesearchaeota archaeon
TTCTGCTCAATCATTTAATTTTATTTCAGGTCTAATTAGTTAATCAAATAATTTCTGCTCAATCATTTAATTTTATTTCAGGTCTAATTAGTTAATCAAATAATTTCGCCAAAGCCGATGAGTCTCCAGTGACCGTTTATGTTTCTGGCAATTCCAACTGATTCGCCTTTGAGAGGGACAACGGGAATTTTTAGTGATAGTTCTGTTTCGTTATTGACAACAGATTTTACTTGTCCAACAGTTATGGAAGTGTTTAAAGATAACATTAAATTTTCAGTAGGTTTTAGTTTTTCAACTTCCTGGTCTTTTACACTACCTAAAACTTCTTCAAATAATTCAAATTTTAATTTTAATGAATCTGAGATTTCTTCTAGCTCGCCTTCTTTTGAGGCAACACATCCAGACAAGGAGTCTGATTTTGTTAAACTAGGGTCTAGCTCTGTTTCTATTGCCAGACTTCCTCCTGGTGTTGCTTCTGTGATTGGGAAAGGTCCTTTATGCATTGAAACTATTTTTGATTTAACTGTATTGTAAACATATTGATTGTGTTTTTTTGATGAATAACCTGGTTTGATTTCAATCTTATCTCCAACTTTTAGTGTTCCTTGTTTTAGTGCTCCCCCTAAAATCCCTCCATGGAGTTCGCTAAGGCTTGCACCTGGCCGGTTTATATCAAAAGATCTTGCAACTAAAAATAATGGTTTGGCTTTTGTATCTTTTTCTTTTGGTTTTATCTTGACTAGTTCTTCTAATAATTTATCAAAATTTACGCCCTGTGTTGCAGAAATTGGGATTACTGGAGCGTTCTCTGCGATAGTTCCTTTTACAAATTCTTTAATTTGGTTATAGTTTTCCATAGCTTGTTCCTTTGTTACTAGGTCTATCTTATTCTGAACAATAATTATGTTCTCTATATTTTTTGCACGTAGTGCTACTAGATGTTCTTTTGTCTGAGGTTTTATTCCTTCTTCTGCTGAAACCACAAGAATAGCAGCATCCATAATTGCGGCTCCTGAAAGCATTGTTGCCATCAACATTTCGTGTCCAGGTGCGTCTACAAAAGTTAGATATTTTACAGGATTTGCTTTTGATTCTGGGTCAACAAAATATTTGTTGTCTTGTTCTTTTATTAATGCGTCTGCATAACCTAATTTAATTGTAATCCCTCGTTTAAGTTCTTCAGAATGTGTGTCTGCCCACCTGCCAGAAAGTTTGTATAATAATGTGGTCTTGCCATGATCTATATGTCCGACTATTCCAACGTTTATTGTTTCTATATTTGATATATCTATATTTGTCATATTAAAATTAGATTAATTTTTCTTTTAAATGTTGCCCTCATGGGCCTGGGAGTTAAAATTAAGGATTGTAATTTTGATTTAATGAGTAATAACCTGTTTGACCTCCATCAACTATAATTAAAGGGGAAGGAAAACTTGCATTTTTTCTTGTTTCTTGTAATTGAGATTTTATTCTTTCTGCACGAGGATCTTTCCAATCTTCTAGGATTTGGATTATTGTTTCTTGTGAATCTAATTTCCTATGTGTGTCTCTTTCACAAACTAGCAATTCTGGTTTTCTTTGTTTTGAACAATATTTATCTAGAATAGATTTTATTTTTTTGTCAGAGTCAGAGATTAGTCCTACCATGATATTTTATAGTTTCAAAAGTATTTAAACTTGTTCGTTATCTTCTGCTCGTGGTTCTCCGTATTTGAAAACTGAAACAATTAAATCAGTTAGTCTTACAATTAATTCTATAGATATTATGAATAAAAGGTAATATGGAATGCTGTATAATACTAATGGGATTTGGTTTAGTCTTCCTACTAAGAGTTCGATTGAGAAGAAGTTTGGTTCTAGTATGAAAAGGGCGATTAGTGCGAGAGGGATCATTTTTGATAGGTCTCTTGAAAGGTCTTCTGAAATGTAGGCGGTTATTCTTACTGATGCTACTAGTGCTGCTGCGATTGTTAGTATTGTTGAGACTTGTTCTGTTTTTGATAACACTACTAAGAATATTGCTAAGACTGCGAACCAGAAGAGTGTAATGATTGGTAATATGATTAGGTATTCTAAGATGTAAAATAAAAATGCAAGGAATTTTGTTAGGCCTTCGTGTTCTGTGTTATTATATTTATCAAGATTTAGTTCAATTAGATTTTTCTTTGCAAGGAATTTGTAAAAGTAGAAAATGAAAACAGAATAGATGACTAAAAGAGCTGTGAAAAATAGGAGTGTTATTAAGAGGTTTGCATCAGATGATAGCGAGTTTAAAAATATACCTAATGGTTTTGTTATCGCCTCTATTCCCATATTTATAGTTGGAATTTAATGTTTTTAAAGGTTTATGAGGATTGTTTTTGGAATCTTTAAATTAATTAGTTTGAGAAGTATTGTGTTCTAGAGAATATTATTCTTTTGATTCTTCAGCTGGCTGTTCTTCTTTTTTTCCTATCTCTTCAAATTTTGTTTTACCTTCTTTTGTTACCTTTGTGTTAATTTGAACTGTGTCTTCAGAGATTGTGTTTCCTCTGACTGTTTTTCTTAATCTTAATCCTTTTGGTTGGTCTGCTTTTTTTCTTTCTCCCTTTGGTCTTTTGTGCATCCCAATTCCGTAAGTTAGTAATTTTTTTCTTAGACCTGGACCCTGAAGACCTTCTAGGCCTGGAAATCCTGATTTGTCAGAAGTCCCTGTTATTTGAACTTCATATCCCTCTAAATCTTGAGATATGTCTGTTCCAGAAACAGTTTCGCCTATTTTTTTATCATTAAGTGCTTCGCTATCTGTTTCAAATTTCTTTGTTATTCCTTTGTGTGATACATTTATCTTGTGAACCATCTTGTATTTTTCCGAGGTTGTTAACGATATCTTGCGACTCTTGCCTCAGACCAAAATTTATAATTATATTGAGTTTTTTGAGTTTTTAAAGGTTGGGGTTATTTCTTCCTTGTGCGACCCATAGACATATGTCGATAGCTAAAACAATAACTTAAAATCATTATAAACTGAATCCGGAGTTCTTGCCTTTAAACTCATATGAGGTCTAAAATGATTATATCTCATCCTCCAGAGTTCTGAATCTCCATTGCAAAACTTAAATTCTCTCTTGAAAGTCTGAAATAATCTTTCAACTTTTCCTTGAGTTGTTGGAGAATGAATTGCTCCACGAATATGCTCAATTCCTCTCCGTTTTAATGCTCTATCAAATTTTGAGTGTTTACTTTTCAGCCCATAAGCTGAACCATTATCTGTCAAAATTTGTTTTGGTTTTCCATAAATCTTAATCAAATCATCAATTAATTTTATCACAACTGCTGTTGTAACCCTATTTACTGGAAGAAAAGCTAAACTTTTTCTTGAGCAATCATCAATTACAGAAATTACATATTTGCCCTCAATCTTTTGATCTGAATGATCAATTTGCCAAAGAGAATTTGGATGTTTCCTTTGCCAGCGAACATACCTGATTCTCTTCTTTTTTCGCTTAAATGGCTCTGTTAAGTTATGTTTTCTTAAAACCTTATTAATTGAAGTATGTCCAATATCAACAAAGTTTTCTATCTTTCTTTCTCCCCACCCGGTTTTGCTTTTAATAGAAATAATCTTATCTTCAATGTCTTGAGATATTTTTCTATGAATTGTTTTTGGTCTTTTTGATTTATCTCTTAAATCCCAATCTGTTTTTCTTAGTTTTTCGTCCCATCTTTGCAAGGTTCTATTATGAACCTCAAACCCATATTTAGCCTTCAAAATTTTTCTGCATTGATTATATGAATGTTGTTTAATTCTTAACTTGAAAAATTCTCTTCTTATTTCTTCTTTTTTCATTAAATTCACTGGATTTTACCAGCGAACTAATTTTCAGTCTTACGACATATGTCGGTGGGCTATACATTGCGAGTTTTAATTCAAAGGGGCTTTGAAATTTTCCACATTAACTCAAAATATT
>CAYOTW010000058.1:0-5067 GCA_964407005.1 Candidatus Woesearchaeota archaeon
TCCGCTAATCGTGTACTCCATAACCTCATCCGGTTCTCCGGTCTGCTCATCCGGTGCTTCGGTCTGCTCATCCGATGACTGCACTGGGGTTTCCTCACTGCATCCGCCGAGGAAAAGGCCGAGGGAAACAACCGAGGTTAAGACAAGATTTCTTCGAGAGAGCATGGAAAAACTCCTTTTTTGGTGGTTAGAAACGCAAGAAGAGATGCACAAACAATAGAACAGATGTTTTTTAACAATTCCTGCTCTAGTCTAGTAGAGCGATTCCAAAATAACGTTACAATCTCGCCGGCGCTCAGCGGCGCAGTCTTCGTTGCTCAATCGTCAAATACTTCCAGTATTCTCCTCATTCGCGCCTCGATTGCCCCACTGATCGCTCACCGATTCAGTAACGTTACTTCGGAAACGCTCTACTAGTATATCTCTTCAGCCGAAATAAACTAGTTTCTACCCGCATCAAAAAGCAATTCTTGCACAAAAGCCCGAAGGTTATCGGGCAGTGATCGATTTTGCGGCATTCGACTCGAGCCGGCATGTACGTATATTTTCGACGAATGTCTTGGTTTACCGTTTCCGGGCAGACCTTGTCGTGATTTTTCTGGTTGGACCCCTCTTCGCCCTGTCTGACCCGCTCGCTTTCGTGCTTTTCGCCGACACTTTGGTTTAACCCGGTACGGTTTTGTTCCGGGCTTTACCCGAAGTAGATTCGCTTGTCTTACCGACCGCCTTCTTCACTTTTGAGCGTAGCCGTTTCGAATCTAACGGCAGATGCGTCATTTCTTTGCTTTGGTTGCGGCTCTCTTCCCGATTCTGTTTCCCGAACTTTGAGGGGCGAGTCTCGCTACTTTCTTCTTCGCTGTCGCCTTCTTTGCTGTCGACTTCTTCAATGGCGCCTTCTTCGCTGCCGTCTTCTTCACTGCCGCCTTCTTCACTGCCGCCTTCTTCGCTGCCGGCTTCTTCGCTGCCGCCTTCTTCGCTGCCGTCTTCTTCACTGCCGTCTTCTTCACTGTCGTCTTCTTCACTGTCGTCTTCTTCGCTGTCGTCTTCTTCGCCGTCGTCTTCTTCGCTGTCGTCTTCTTCGCCGTCGTCTTCTTCACTGCCCTCTTAGCTCTTGTCCTCCTCGTTACCGTTTTCTTCGCTGTCGATGTGTTCCCGTCGAGCGTTTTTCGCGCGGGTACGGGTTCAGACGTACTCTCTGATTCTCCTCCGACCATCGAGATCCCGAACAGCGCTTCAAGATCATCGTTCTCTGCGTTCTGCTTCAGAATGCGCTTGCTTCCACTTCCCTGCCGATCCAGCAGCCTTTGAGTTTCTTTCTGAGCGACGGTCCCAATCAATTCATCCATTGACATTCCACGGAGCAGGAAAAACAGCTCGGGCGCGGCGTCGAAGCGAGCGCCGATTCCATATAGCGCCGCGGCCACGTGCTTACACATTAACGCCCAATCGGGACAAGAGCAACTGAATTTGATCTCGGACGGCGCGGGGAAAAGCCCTGTCCCGGCGCAGAAAAAGATATCCTTAAGCTCCCGAGGAAATGTCCCTTCCATAAGAGATGCCATGGAATCGATTCGCTCCGACGACCGGCACACTACGGATTCCCATGTCCTCTTGGGTATCCCATCGATCGCTATGGAAACCTTGTACGGTTTTGATCGCGACCCGGCGACCAGCGCCGAGACTTCGCGTTCTCGAATTTTCAAATCGAGCACCATTTCATTTCTTACATACGAACGTCCTCTCCCAATACGATTAGCGTAATCGGCGTATCGCTCAAGATTGTCGTTCCAGCTTTTGCCCCACCAGGAACTCGCGATCTTTCGGCCTGTGATACGAACCGGCTCAAAATTATTCTTTCCGTTAAGCTTCTCGAACTGTTTTAGCGCTTTCGCTTTTCTTTCCGCCACCGAAACATACGGCGGGAAACCATTCCAGTACCCCATTTTTAATTCTCCTGAAGACCGAGCCTGAACATGTTCTTAATCTTCTCGTCCGAAAGCTCCGTAATCCACGATTCATTTCCGCCTGCCAGAACTTTCTCGGAAAGCTCCCTCTTTTCATCAATCAAATTATCAATTTTCTCTTCAATCGTTCCCTTGCCGACAAACCGGTGCACCACAACTGTGCGTTTTTGTCCAATCCGAAACGCCCGGTCTTCGGCCTGCCGTTCGACAGCCGGATTCCACCACCGATCGAAATGAATCACATGGTTCGCGGCAGTCAGATTCAGCCCCACTCCTCCGGCTTTTACCGACAGTACAAAATAAGGCACGTAGTGGTTTTCATCTTGAAATGCGGAAACCGCTTCCTTGCGCCCGGAAAGGCGTGTCCCGCCATGAAGATACACGCCTTTGCGTTTGAACAGATCGGAAAGAAATCGGTCGAGCGGATCGACCATCTCCCGAAACTGAGTAAAAACCAGAACCCGCTCGCGCTTTTCAAAGATCTCCTCGCATATTTCCCGAAGTCTCTGGAACTTTCCGCTGTCCGCTTCTCTGAATTCGCCGGTTCCGGCGTAGTGGTCGGGATGATTGCATACCTGCTTGAATTTGGTAAGGTATGCAAGTATCAACCCCTTACGCTTAATCCCATCCGCCGAGGCAATCATCGCTGAAAGCGAATCGACCAGGTTTTCGTAAAGAATGATCTGCTTTTTCGAAAGTGTTGCCCAGGCTTTCATCTCGATCTTCTCGGGAAGATCGCTGATAATGGACTTATCGGTCTTCAGTCTCCTCAAAATGTACGGTCTGATCGCTTCGCGAAGACGGGCAAATCCCTCGGGTCTATCGTTAAGTGATTTGGCGAAACCCTGAAACGACTTTGCGGAGCCAAGAAGTCCCTTGTTTGCAAAATCGAACAGCGACCACAAATCTCCCAACCGATTCTCGATGGGCGTTCCGGTGAGCGCAATACGATGCTCGGCCGGGATACGCTTTATCGCCCTTGTTTGTGCGGCAGCAGCGTTCTTTATAGCCTGCGCCTCATCGAGAATAAGATAATGCCAGGTATGTTCGGCTATCCATTCAAGCCTGCGAGCCATTGCATACGTCGTCACAACAAGGTCGAAATTCCCGACGCCCTGCTCCGAAAACCGCTTCATTCCCTCCTTACCGATATACGCCGTATGCGCCACAGCGACCCTGAGTTCCGGCGTAAACTTCTTTGCTTCGGAGCGCCAGTTGTCAATAAGCGTAGACGGTACTATCAGCAAAGATGTTCCGAATGAAGCATCTTTGGTTTTTCTTAGTTGAAGAAGGGCAAGTACCTGAAGGGTCTTTCCAAGCCCCATGTCGTCGGCCAGACAGGCGCCCAATCCCATCTCATGAAGAAAATTGAGCCAGGTCAACCCGACCTTCTGGTACGGGCGAAGGGTTGCTCTCAACCCACGGGGCGGCGAAACCGAGGCCGGCTTCAAGGGATTCTTGAGTTTACTGAGTAGTTTTTCCATCCAGGCGCCCGGGGCTAGTTCTCCGTCCCATTCGACACCGCCGACCTGCGGTTTCTGCAGTCCGGCAAGCATACGCGTTGCCTCAATGAAACCGATTTGCAGATCCTCTGCCAGAGAGTTGGCTTCACGAAACAAATCCATTCGCTTGTCAAGCTCGACACGATCAACGACCGTCCATTTTCCCTTTATGAGGGCCAGTCCGTTGTAATGAGAAATGATCTCGTTCGCTTCGGACTCGGAAATGGGTTCGCCGTCAATGTTGATACTCGGTTTCATTCTCAGAATACTATCCGCGGTCAGCTTCCCGCGCCCCGTGTCCCCAATTGTGAGGCCGACCGAGAGTCTCCGGGGGGTTTGATTCCACCATTTCGGGATTCTGCAAAGTATGCCGCAATCTTCATACAGCGGCACCTCCAAAAGGAAATCGTGTGCGTTTGAGGCGGTAAACCCAAGGGGGTGGAATATTTCTCCGGACTCAAGCAGGGAATGGATAAGCGGACTCTTTGCACCCGCCGTCTTGATCGAGGAAAGCAAGGAAACCAGTTTCTTTGCATCACTGGAGAATTCTTTCAAAGCATTGCTGAGGGGAAGATGACGGACGATATCGTCGGCACCTTGCCGCGTCGAATAAGTCGCCATAAACGCAAATGGATGCTCTTCATCCTTGCGGTTCTCGACAAGATGAAAATGCACCCGATCAGCCATAAACCCGGCTCCGGGAGAAATTGCCCGAAGGATTTGTTCAACGGGCTCATCCCGTTTGCCGACTTCCCGTTCATACGCCTTGCGAACCATTCTGATAATGCCGAAAATGAAATCTGCATCGATTATTTCGGCTCCAACCATCGGCGGTACGCGTTTGCACCATCGATACACATCCTGCTCCCCATATAACGGCATCGCCTCTTCCCGCAATTCCTCAAGTTGGGGATTGGTGAGCAATTCGTGAACGTACCATCCGCTGATTTCGCGCAAGAACTCTATCGATGGGGAAAACCTGATTGAATGATCCACCAGCCCCAGCGTAAGCATCGCTTTTTCGGGCGATAGGGAATAGATGCCTTCTAACTGCTTTTCGACCATGCTCCGGTCGCTCGAAGGCCTGATATCGCAGGGTTCAAACTCAAAAATGAGAGCGCCCGTCGGAAGGACCGACGCCACAAGCTGTCTGTATTCGCTTTTTTTTGCCATAGAATGCAGGGATTACCTTCGCCCTTTTGTGCCGGTGGCGCCTGCTGAGCAAACATGATTACTCCAGGCGCACGCTTTTCAAGGTGATTTTCAGGATTCGACTGTTCGATAAGCGAAGATAATGATCCCAATTGCGGCCATACACAGCAATAATATATACTCTGAACCCGACGGCCAGTCGTTTTATTTATCGGGGAACAGCCATATACAACGCCAATGAGGTATTGGCAATACGGAAGAAATTTTCCGGTCTGGAAAGCCTCTCAAAATTCTCATCGACTGCCCGTGTCACGCCTTCCCATCCCCCGTAGTCATGCCAGAGTATGATCCCGCCCTTGCTGCGCAGTAGTGCAAGCGCGTTCCGGGTATCTACCAGCACATTTTCGTACCGGTGTGATGCATCGATAAAGACAAAATCGATAGATCCG
>CAYOTW010000059.1:0-4722 GCA_964407005.1 Candidatus Woesearchaeota archaeon
AACCATTTTGGAATATCAACTTCTTTAATATAATAACATAATAAAAAATTGTTTTCCCTTTTTTCACTAACAAATTTTTTTGTTTTTTTGTTTAAATCTGGGCGATCTCCTTCACCAACATAATAAAGAACAACACACATATCCAAAAACCATCTCATTCTTCATTGGCTCCCTCTAGAAGAATATTCATAATTTGCTTTTCTCCTTCATCTAATTCTATTTTTTCCAGACTTAGAGATTTTTTGTAATCTAGTAGGTTGTTTAGTTTATCCTGCAGATTAAATAATGAAATATCTATTTTAACTTGTTTTATCGTATCTAATAAGTCCTTAAACTCTTCCTTGCATAACGATTCAAATTCATTAAAATAAAATTCTATTGTTAATACATCCCAAATAGAATTAAATGTATCAAATATTTCTTTAATTAAATTTTCTTTTTGCTTGGGTTCTTCTTTGAATTCTTTTGTATTAAATATAAAATTAATTGCGTTGAGAAAATCAGAATACTTTTCAAAAATATACGAATAGTTATTTGAGGTTGGAAAATGTAGTAAAATTTCTGAAAAATAATTTAGTAATTTTTCATCGTCCACTTTCTTTTTTAGTACATCCCTAGAAATATTGTCACTAGCTAAATAAATCTTCATATCTGGGTGAGATTCGTATTGCTTTCTTTTTTCTTGCCAAGCAATATTATTGTGATTCCCTGAGTTTATCTCTTTCCTTACCATTTGGATTATTTCTTCCTTATTTTTTGGGGCTATTATTTCATACTCTTGCATAACTCCTGAATAGTTTTCTGGTTCAAGATAAAGGGGCAAGGTTTTTCCATAATGGAATCTTAGCACAGGGAGATTAATTTGTTCATTATTTTTAATAACTTCCACTGCGATTTTTTGCATGGTTGTTTTATTGATTGTTTCTTGTTCTTTGTTTCTCCATTCATCGACTATTATTTTTAAAAGAAATAATCCATCATTCAAAACCCTTTTATCCAAAGGCAATCCATAAAAAGAAGGATAATCAGACCTTACAAAAAATTTTAAATTATTCCTCAAAACAATTTCCCTAACTTCTCCATCTTCTTTTAACTTTTCTAAGTAATTGTTTATTGTAGACCAATTAGAATTTAAGTCTTTTCTTAATTTTTCAATAGGCGAAGGCCCATCTTTTAGTTTTAATAAGATCTCCTTCTTTATTTCCTCAGATGTTTTTCTATCTTTTTCAATTGCCATAAGAACTATCAACCTCCTTTCTTTTCATAACTAATAAAACATAAAACGATTTATAAATGTTTCTATGTATTGTTGGGTTTAGAGCAAGTTTTAGTTTTATACAGAGTACCAAAAGACTTAAAAAGTTTGATTTGTTGAGAGAATTAAATAAAATTTGGAGAGAAAAAATAAAATGACAGAAAAAGATAATAAATCAATTGAAAAAATTAAAGAGAAATTTTCAAGGATATTTAGAAAAGGAGAATCAAAACCCAGAGATTTAATTAAGTTAAATTCCATCTATGAAACGATCAGGTCTTCAAAAGATCCCTTAAGAATAAGCGAAATTTCTGATGTAACAAAGATTAAAATAAATTCTGTCAGAGACTATATTAAAAAGTATTTAGAAAAGAAAAATTATGTGAAAAAAAGCAGGGCATACACTCCGCCTTATCTAATGGTTGAACATTTTGAAGAAGATCCAGAATTTATTTACGGGAAAGAAAAAAGAGATAGCAGGATTGATGACGAAAAAGAAATTCTGAAGACAATTTCAAAAAATCTTACTAAAAAAGAAGAAGATGAAATTAAAACTTTAATCCAGACTAAAGACTACAATTCGCAATTTTTTAAATTATGGGATGAGGTAGTAAAAAAGATTTGGAAACAAAATGTACATTCTGCAAATAAAATTAGGATTGGAAGCGGAGCAAACAGATACAAAATTTAATTAAATCATAGGAGGTAGAAAATAAAATGCCAACAACAGGAGAAAAACCAGGAAAAGGGACTTACACTTGTAAGAAATGTGGTCAATCCGTCACATTAGATGACACAACTGACACTCTTCCCCCTTGTTCAAAATGCAACGGAACAGAGTTTTATTGAGCTAAAACCAATCCAACAGATTGCAATGAAACTAAGAACATGTAAATAAAGAATTTCCTTCCTTCAAGTTTTGATAAACTTCCTTCCAATCTTTTCTTTTCTCTAACTAATTCATTTACCTCATCTTTATTCTTTTTTAACCATCGGTCTATCTCTTTAATTATTTCCTCATGACTCTTTTTAGAAAATTCTTTAATACTTACTTTCTTTTTTGATGCACATCCAAGGTTATTCAATAGAATTTTTGTCATGGCATTATATAAGTATTTTTTAGATTGAGAATTTAAGTTCAATAATTGAAAATGATCGTTTAGCTGGATTTTTATTTTTTGTATACTATCCCAAGTTATATTTAACTTTTCCCGATTAATCCTTTCTTCAAGTTTTAAAATTTGATTAATCATTTTTTTATTTCTTCTTTCTAGAATTGGAATTAAAATCAATAAAGAAATTGAAGAAAACAAAACAAGAATTTTTGGAAGAAGCAACTTAATCTCCATTTTCAAAAACCTCCCTCAAAACACCACCCATCAAATTTTCAGAATTAACCTTATTTTCCTTAACCCCCAACTCCAACTTATCACAAAACCTCATAAGAGCATCAACTTTTTCAACAATCCTTTTTTGTTCGGCGAGAGATGGTAGGAGAAGCAATGTTTCACTTAATTTTCCAAGATAAATTCCTTTTTGGGCAGTACCTTTTCCTCTTTCAATGAAACCTTCTGAAACTAAAGGAGATCTCAAATAATAACTTAAATATTTTGAATTAATCTCAGATTTAATTAAAGCTACGCTTCTTTGTAAACAAAATTTATCCTTAATATTAACAACACAAGTTCTGCCAATTGTTCCTACAATAGTTAATAGGACATCTCCCATTTCTATTGGATTTCTTTTTCTTTCCATTTCATATTCTTCTTTAGAAATATATCTTAATTTTTCGTTAAACACAATTTCATCATTAAGAACATTTGTTGCACTTATCATTGGAATTCCTTCTTTTCTTCCTTTTGGAGGATTATGACTACCATCAGTTATCAATGTACAAACATCCCCCAACCGACACCATTCCCAACCCTCGGGCAATTCATAAGGCACTTCATCCTCTTCAATCGGCGGAAGCTCTTTCCCCTTCTTAATCTTGCCTTCTTTAATTAGCTTTTCTTTTTCTGCTTTAATCTTTTTCAATAATTCACTTGCAGGTTCGTCTTCTTTATTTTGTGGAACAAGTTTTCCTTGAACTGCTTCTTGGAGGATTGATTGTTTGAGTTTTTTTAGGAGGGTTTCGTCTTTTTGTGAATTTTCTAAAACATTAAATAAACTTTTTCCAATATCTTGTAATCTTAAAATATCTTTTTCTGTTTTCATATCAAAATACTCTTTTTTTTCTAAACAATCATCCCTCAAACATTCTAAAAAATTAACAATTTTTTCTTGGAGTTTTTTGTCTGGGATAGGAAACTCCAATTCTTCAATTTGTTTTCCACTAATATTTGGTTGTGCTCCGCCATAACCAAAACCCTTAACTTTTTCTTGAATTCCTCTTGCCAACCAATAAATATATTTATCAAAAAATTCCTCGGGTTTTAAAATTTGAAATTTACCAACTCTTTGGTTTAAATAAAGTTTTCCTAAACCCTCTTGAACAATTCCCAACTTTCCAATTGTTCCACCAGTCATAGCAATTATTATGTCTCCTTCAAAAAGTTGGTATCGATTATATTTTGTTTTTTCTTCATAACATTTTGCATTTACCAAATCTATTTTTTCATTTTGAAAATCAGAAATTCGTATAACCGGAATTCCTTCTTTTTGATATTGAGAACTCTTAAACGCATATCCTCCCAAAACTTTAATGTGATTTCCCAATCTTTCTATTTTAATTTTTTTAGATAGATTATTATTAATTAATTCTAAATAAACTGAAAGATTATTATAGAAAACTTTTTGCCTTTGATTTTCTCCGATTGTTAATTGTGTGCCTTTCATTTTTTCTCTTTTATGTATAGCTCCTTTCCGTATGATTGAGTATCTGTTATTGCTATTGAATTTAGATAAATATCTTCCTCCTTCTTAAAAACATAAATCTGTTTGAATCCTATTTTCATTTTATTTTTTGGAAATTCTTCTCCGTTTTGTTTTGTTTTCCTCCAAGGAAGCAAGCCAACTGAAGGAGATTGCATAGAGATTATTCCCTTCCACTGTTCTTCACCACCCCTATTATTTTTATAATCTACAACTATTCCCAACTCATTTTCTCTAATATATTTAACATTCGCTTCAGAATCTGTTTCCTCTATCTCATCAGTTTGAACTCCATCCCTTTTCTTATATCTAAAATATTCATATTTTCCTTCTAACTTGGAAAGTATCTTAAAATTATCATAAATTTGAAAATAATTTGAAATTGCAAGAAAAAGTGAAGAAATAGCTATGGCAATTAGTAAGGATATAATTTCGTTCTGTAATATTTCTGAAGGATAAATCAAAAAATAGCTAATTAATAGGAAAGATGCCCAAAATAAACTGAATATAATCCTATTTTTTAACTGTCTAAAAAAAATCTTTAGAAGCCGATAATTTTTTTCCCAGTTTACATTCTTTCCAAGCCAAACAAA
>CAYOTW010000060.1:0-1201 GCA_964407005.1 Candidatus Woesearchaeota archaeon
AGATTGAAGGTGTTCCTGTTGCTTTAGTTTTATTGTGATGTTTAAGGATTTTTGAGGGTAATTAATTTATTTTTTGCAAAATAATGTTTAGAAGTATAAAAACTAAAATTCAGATTCCACTGTTTTTAATTTGCCCATTTTTCTAAGTTTTTGGATTGCACTTTTAGAATATTTGTATAAAATATGGCATTTGTCGTCTTCGAATTCCCAGGGTTCACAGATTACAACATCTCCTTCTCTTAACCACATTCCTCTTCTCAATCTTCCTGGGACCTTTCCATTTCTTGTTTTTCCATCCATGCAAGAGATTAACATTCTTGAACCCCCCACTCTTTGTTTTATGACTCCAATTACTTCTTTACCTCTAGGCATTCTAACTCTTACATTTTCTTGTCCTTCTTCGTTATTTGGTTTAAATCTTCCCATATAATTTTCTATCATCCTTGCTTTTTAAGTGTTATTAATTAATCTTATAAATCTCCTTTTCTTGATTTATTTATGAAAGGTATTATTGTGGAGAATGTTCGGAAGGTAAGAAAGGCGATTCCTCGTCTAGAGGCAGCTATGAACGTGAAGGTATTTGTTAAAGGAGATTATGTTTCTTTTTCTGGAGGGGAATTAGAAGAGTATATTTTTGAAAAGGTTTTGATGGCTGTTGACTTTGGTTTTGATGCTGATGATGCATTGTTATTGAGAAATCCTAAATATGTTTTGAAGTTTGTGAATATGAAAGATCATACTCGAAGAAAAAACCTTTCTGATGTTCGTGCGAGGGTTATTGGAACTAGGGGGAAAGCTAGGAAGACGATTGAGGAGTTGAGTGGTGCTATTTTGGTTATTAGGGGGAATAAAGTGGGAGTTATTGTTAGGTCTGAACATTTGGATTCTGTTATGCAGGCTTTGGTTTCTTTAATTCAGGGTTCAAAACATGGTAATGTTTTTTCATTTTTAGAAAAGCAGAATGCGAATTTATCTCATCTTGATTCAGAGGATTTGGGTTTGAGGTCTTTTGAGAGTGATAAGGGTTAGCTTTAAATATACGTTTTTCTGAAAATTATTAAACAATTGTTGTTAAATGATTGTGTGTCTCGGTAGCTCAGTAGGTAGAGCACACGGCTGTTAACCGTGTTGTCGAAGGTTCGAGTCCTTCCCGAGACGTTCAGGACTCTCACCTTGGTTCTCGTCCAACTCACAATTTGCA
>CAYOTW010000060.1:1301-4605 GCA_964407005.1 Candidatus Woesearchaeota archaeon
TCGCCCAAGACGTTCAGGACTCTCACCTTGGTTCTCGTCCAACTCACAATTTGCATTTCGCGAAATTATTTATTTAGTCGCTCAAAGCAAATCATTCGCCCAAGACGTTCAGGACTCTCACCTTGGTTCTTGAAAAGATTTTTATAGTCTGTGGTTCTTTATTTATTATGCAATTAGAAAAAGCTGTTAAGACGAGAAAGAGTGTGAAAAAGTATTCTAAGAAAAAGGCGAATTGGAGAAAAATTGTGAGGGCTATTGATTTAGCAAGGTTTGCTCCTTCGGCAGGGAATAAATTTGTTTTGAAGTTTATTTTGATAGATGATGAAGGAAAAATTGGAGATATTGCTGAGGCGTGTGAACAGAAGTTTGTTTCAGATGTTTCTCATTTGGTTGTAGCTGTTTCAGATGTTTCTAAGTTGTCTAATTTTTTTGGTAAAAGGGGAGAGGTTTATTCTAGGCAACAGGCTGGAGCAGGGATTGAAAATTTTTTATTAGGGTTAAATGAAAATGGTCTTTCAACTTGTTGGGTGGGTCATTTTGATGAGGGAAAGATTAAGAAGGTTTTGGAGATTCCTAAGGCGATGGACATTGAAGCTGTTTTTCCGATTGGCAAAGAGGCTAAGATGAACTATAGGGGGAAGAGTAAAATAGAATTAGATAATATTTTATTTTTTAATAAGTTTGGGGAAAAAGAGATGGAGCCAAAAACCCGAGTTCAATTAGAGAGTCTTTAGATTTCTTTAGTGCTATCAAATCCGATTAGTTGAGAATATGCTTCTGCAATTCCATATGTTAGGTATCTTATCGGAGCTGTTAAAATTCTTGCTAATCTTATTGCTCCCAAACTTCCTGTTTGCATTATTCTATTTATTAGTAATTGAGGGTCATATTTTTCTTGTAGTTGGAAATCGTCTATAATTGAATCTAATTTTGCTGCGTTAGTTCTTTCTTCAAGGGTTTCTTCTTTAGGAGGGTGTGGTTTTTCCCAACTAGAGGTTTTTGTAGGGTTTGTGCAACTCATAGTTTTCTAATAATATAGAAGTATAAAAATGTTATGAAAAAATAAAAAAAATAAAAATTTGTGAGTTTTATTAACTCATATCTTGTAAGCCGAGTTCATTGATATCAACTTTTCTTTCATTTTGGAATGTTGAAGAATTTTTCCCTAAAATATAGGGGCTTTTTACACCAGTCATAATGGTGATAACTCTTACTCTTCCTTGAAATTCTTTGTTGATTCTAGCACCAATGATAACTTGAGCCTCTGGAGATAGGTTTTCAGTAACCAGTCTTCCAATATTGTCAAATTCTTCAAGCTTCATATCTGGGCCACAGGTTATGTGTATTAAAGCTCCTGTTGCACCTCTGTAATCTACATCTAGTAGTGGGTGTGTCAGGGCTTGTTGAACTGCAGCGTCTACTCTAGCTGTGGAATTATCTTCTCCGATTCCAATAACTGCAACATCCCCATTTCTCATGATACTAGAGACATCAGCATAGTCTAAGTTAATCAGACTTGGAAGGGTAATTGTTTCCACAATTCCTTTTATCATTGTTGATACAAGTTCGTTTGCTACTGCGAATGCTTGTTCCATTGGTAGTTGTCCTGCTATGTCTACTAACTTATTGTTATCTAAAACAATTGCAGTATCTACAACTTCACGCAATTCTTGTAGTCCAAATTCTGCTTTATCAATTCGTGCTTTTTCAGCTTCGAAAGGCATTGTTACTACAGCTATTACTACAGCTCCAGCTTCCTTGGCAAGTTGAGCTACAATTGGAACAGCACCAGTGCCAGTTCCTCCTCCCATACCAGCTAGAACGAAAACCATATCCGAACCCGAAACAGCTTTCTTCAAGTCAGTAAGAGACTCCTTTGCAGCTTCTTGACCTCGCTTAGGATAGCCTCCACATCCAAGACCTCTAGTAAGTTCCTTTCCTATAAGGATCTTTTCGTCAGTCTTTGTTATTGATAGATGTAGTGCATCTGTGTTTAAACCATAGATAGTCGCGCCATTAAGACCTTTATTGAATAACCAGGTAGCAGCATTACAGCCCATACCTCCACATCCAAAGACCTTTATGTTCGCCTTTCCAGCTTTCAACTCATTAAAGTTGATACTATTTTTCTCAGCATTTTCTATTGCTTCTTTTGCAAAATCTAAAGCCATGTTAACCTCCTTTTGGTTGTTAAGAATTAGAGTTATCTCTTATTTATAAAGACTTTTGTTGTCGAGTGCAATGGTTAGAAGGTTATTTAAATCACTCGGGCTTTGTTTTTTAATGAAGAAAGGAGAGGTAATCAAGAAATGGCTTATGTTTGGGATGACTTTTTTATTTTTAATTGCAGGAATACTTGCGATTTTAGAAGAACAGTGGTTTTCAATTTTGATTGTTGCTCTTGGTTTATTTTCTATTTATCTTCCTTCGATAATTGAAAAAAGGTTTAAGATAGATATTGCAGAGAGATTAGAGATAGTGGTTTTATTATTTTTATATTCTTATTTTTATCTTGGAGAGTATTTGAATTTTTTTTATAGGTTTTGGTGGTGGGATTTATTTTTGCATGGGACTGGTTTGTTTTTAATTGGGGCTTTAAGTTTTTTTATTGTGTATTTTTTAAATAAGGAGGAGAAGGTTGCGATTAAACTTAGTCCGATTTTTGTGGCTTTGTTTGCTTTTTGTTTTGCTTTGTCAATTGGAGCGTTGTGGGAAATTTTTGAATTCTTTATGGATATTTATTTTAATTTGAATATGCAAAGATCTGGTTTGATGGATACTATGGGAGATTTGATTATTGGTTCTTTTGGTGCTTTTTTAGCTTCTTTATTTGGTCTTGTTTATTTGAAGAGAAATTCGCTTGGTTTTTATAAATGGATTAAGAGTTGGGTTAAGAAGTTATAGGTTTTTCAAACTTATGCCTAAATTTTTTAAGTTTTTTATTAACTGTTTATTATTTTTGAATTGAATAGTTTTTATTCCTATTTTTCGAGCAGGTTTTAGATATTTCTCTTTATCGTCTATAAATATGCAATTTTCAGGGGCGAGACCTAATCTTTTAATAGTTTCTTTATAGATAAGGGGATTTGGTTTTTTTGAATGAAATTGGTGAGAGAAGACTCTTATTTTGAATAGTGATTTTATTTTTTTAGTTATCAACATCCTATATGGCATTTCCCATTGGTCTGATAAGATTGCAAGTTTATATTTTTCTTTTAAATTTTTAATAATATTTAATAATTCTTTATTTAATACAAATCTTTTTTCAAAAGCTTCTTTCCATGCTTGTTCCATCTTTTTTTCA
>CAYOTW010000061.1:0-4469 GCA_964407005.1 Candidatus Woesearchaeota archaeon
AAGGTTATGCTTTCTACTATTCATAGTGCTAAAGGCTTAGAATGGAAACATGTTTTTTTAGTTGGATGTAATGAAGGGATTTTGCCATTTCATAAGGGAGACTTGTCTCTAATTAAAAAAGATTCTGAGTTAAGATTGTTTTATGTTGCCATTTCAAGAGCAAAAGAGGGGCTGTATATTTCATCTCATTTTTCAAATAAGTTTCAGAAGTTTATTCCATCTCATTTTTTGGACATTATAAGGGAGCCTGAGATTAATTATTTGTATTAACTCCAAAAGAGCTACAAAGGAAATGTTTTTAAATTGTTTTGTGGTTTTATTGGCATGGTACACAAGAATCATGAACAATTAAAAGCATTTAATCAGGGAAGGAAATATAATTCAGCAGTTAGTCTTTTAGTTGGACAAACTACACTGATAAAAAACCAGGATAAGGAGAGTAGAGGGTTAGATAAGGTTTTAGAAATAACACTAGCTAGTGTAAGAAAAGCAGAAGATTCTATTAATAGGGGTTTGGAAATGGAAGACGAATATGAAGGATATTTTAATGATTTATCAAAGGCCATTGGGGATTTTCATAAAGCTCATAAAGATCTAGCATATAATTATGCCTATAATAATAAAGATTTTTTAGATGCTATAGAGGGAGGAAAAAATGCCTACATATGAGTATAGATGTAAGGATTGTGGTTTAGTTGAGGATTATTTAGTTAAGATGGGTGAAGAACCTGCAGGATGTAAAAAGTGCGATAGTGATAGGCTTGAAAAGAGGGTGTCTGCTCCGAATATTGGTAGTTCAGGTAATTCTTCTGTTGAGAGTATCTTTGGCGAATCATTAGGAGAGTTAAAAAGTAGTAGAAAGATTTGTAGGGATTTAGATGGCTTAAGAGTTAGTTGTGAAAAGAGTGTTTATGAAAAAGGTGTTCAAATTTCAGCAGAGATTGAGAGTAGATAAATATTTAAATTCTAAAAAAGTGAGGCTGTGATGGAAATTACAAACAGATTTAGAAAAGGACTTATTGGCCTTAGTATGTTAGCTTGTTCTGTTTTAGGAGTTACTGGAGCTTCTTATAATTCAGAAAGAACAACTGCTTCAGATGTAATTGCTAAGGCAGAGAGGGGTGAATCTTTTAGTTTTGTTAATGATGTTTCTAATTTTTATGATGTTAAAAATCAGGTTGAAAAAATAGGCAAGGGATTAGAAGATGGTGTTTTAGACGAAAATGAGATAGGAAGATTTGGAAGATTTAGATATGCAGGATCTGATATTGAGCCAATTAGAGAAGATGATGTTTATTTTAAGGGTATGGCATACCTTGGTATACTTGCTGATGCATACCTTGATGAACAAAACTATGTTAACAAAAATATTAAAGGTTTGGAAAAGAAGGCAGAAATTTTGAAGAGAGGGGAGGTTTTTGAAAAGATTGAAAATAGGGTTAATGATTATGAAAATTATCTTAAATCTTTAAAAGAAAAAGGATGGCTTTATTCTCGGGCTGAAGAAGTTGCAAGAAAATGTACTGAAGAAGATTGTATTGTATTTCCTATTGTTGCAGGGTTTATGGGATTTGTAGTTCCGTTAGGGGCCTGTCTATTGCCCAAGAAAAATAAAGATTAAATATAAAATTTTATAAAGTATGTTCTTTTAATGATTAATATGAGGGGGATTTTGCTTAAATCAATATTTAAATGAAGTTAATATTTATTGGACCGCAAGGAAGTGGAAAAGGAACGCAGGCAAAAATAATTTCGTCTAAATTAGGTATTGACCCCATTTCTACTGGAGATTTATTGAGGAATGTTGAAGGAGATTTAAAGGAGAGGGTTGATGAATATGTGAATAAGGGGCTTTTGATTCCTGATGATTTGATGTTGGATATTTTGAAACAGAGACTTTTTAATGATTTTATTTTAGATGGTTTTCCCAGAAATTTAAAACAGGCTGAAATGTTGGATTCCATTGTTAATATTGACAAGGTTGTTGAGATTTCGATTTCTGATGAAGAGGCGGTTAAAAGATTGGCAGGTAGGCGAACTTGTAAAAAGTGTGGTGCTATTTTTAATATTTATACTAATCCTCCTAAAGAGGATATTTGTGATAAATGTGGTGGAGGGTTAATTAAGAGAGAGGATGATAATGATGAGGCTATTAAGAAGAGATTAGAGGTTTATCATTCTGAAACTGAAAAGGTTTTAAAGAGGTATGATGTTTTGAAGATTAATGGAGAGCAGGATATCGAGAAGGTTACTAGTGATATTTTAGATGGTTTGGGTGTTTAATTTTGGTGCCAAAAAGGTAAAGTTATAGTAGAGTATTTATGCCAAAAAAGTATTATCAATTAATGTTGGAGCAAACCAAAAAAACTTATGAATTTTTAGAAAAAGTAATTGCAAAATATTAAGTTGACTAAAAATAATTATTTAATACAGTGGGAATCATTGCATTAGCAATCCTTTTAAAATATCTCCTAGAGTTTCTGATTTTTCTTCAATAACTTTGTTTAAAATAGATAGTCTTCTTTGTTTAACTGCCATTAATTGATCTCTTGGGCTAGTAATTGTTGCCTGAAGAGACTTTCCTTTTCCTCCTTTTTTTGTTTTTAATGGCGTTCCAAAAGCTAAAGCAAAATTATCTATTGAATAAACTATTAAATCTCCCATAAGTAATTCTCTCTCTGAGCCTAATTCTTCAGGAGACATGGTCCTATATTTTTGTCTTGTTTCTTCATAAGGTAAAAGCTCCTCTGCCTTTCTATCTAAATCCTGAAAGTATTCTGTTACATTCAAATTTTCATTGCCCATAAAGTGATTACTTTAGAGGAGTATATAAATCTTTAGGACAATAAAAATAATCAGTTTTATTAACTAAGAATATGTAGAGGATTATGAAAAAGTGGTTTGTTTATCTTGTTGAATGTTGTGATGGTTCTTTTTATTGTGGTGTTACAAATGATATTGATGAGAGGATGGAGAAGCATGCGACAGGAAAAGGGAGTAAGTATGTTTATAGGAAAGGTTTTAGGAAGTTGTTGAGGGCGAGAGAATGTAAGGATAAGTCTGAGGCTTGTAAGTGTGAGTATGAGATTAAGCAGTTGAGCAAGTGGGAGAAGTTGGATTGGTTTAATTGAAAAGTGGTAAACCAATAGACTTATAAACCCATAAAAATACTTAGGTATACGATTAATAATAGTTAAAGTCCTGGGGCATGTCCTTGTGGGCTTGTTCAGGAAGATTTCTGAATCTGACTAAGTTTATTAAAACTTCAATATGGAATTTGAAAAATTAGGATTAAGCGATAAGTTTGTAAAGACTTTGAAAGATATGAATATAGTTGAACCTACAGAGATTCAAAAAAAGGCAATCCCATTAGGTTTAAAAGGCAAAGATATTATTGGAGGCTCTGCTACTGGTTCTGGGAAAACATTAGCTTTCGCAGCCCCGATTATTGAAAACCTGCACCCAAATGGAAAAGTTCAGGCTTTAATTTTAACTCCAACAAGAGAGTTGGCAGAACAAGTTTCTAGTTCTATTCAAAAATTTTCTGATAAGTTAAATGTTTTAGCAGTTTATGGTGGAGCAAGTATTGATAATCAGATTAGAAAAATTCCAAAAGCAGATGTTGTTGTTGGAACTCCGGGGAGGATTTTAGATCATATTGAAAGAACTACCTTAAGTTTATCTAAGGTAAAATTTTTAGTGTTAGACGAGGTTGATAGAATGTTTGACATGGGATTTAAGGATGATGTTGAAAAGATTATTTATGAGGTTCCTTTGGAAAGACAGACAATGTTATTTTCTGCAACTATTATGAAGGGCATAGATTATTTAGCAAAGAAACATACTAAGAATGCTAAGGAAGTTTCAGTTGATTCCTATGTTGATGCTTCTAAACTTGAACAGGTTTTTTATGATGTTCCAGATTATCAAAAGTTTTCATTATTGGTCCATTTATTGAAGAATGAGAAGTCTAAATTAGTTATGGTTTTTTGTTCTACTCGGAGAAATGTTGATTTTGTTGCTAAGAATCTTAATCAAAATGGAATTGAGGCTAAACCGATTCATGGTGGTTTGTCGCAGGGTCAAAGAACAAGAGTTTTAAAGGCATTTCATGATAAGAGCACTCATGTTTTGGTTTGTACTGATGTTGCTGCACGTGGGCTAGATATTAATAATGTTTCTCATGTTTATAATTATGATTTGCCGAATAATAGTGAGGAGTATGTACATAGAATTGGACGAACTGCAAGAGCTGGAAAAGAAGGAAAGGCAATCAATATTTTAGCTAGTCGAGATTATGAGTCTTTTACATCTATACAAAAAGATAAGTCTTTGAAGATTGAAAGAGCTGAGTTACCTGAATTTGAAAGAGTTAGAGTTGTAAAAGATTTTAAATCAGGCGGTAGAGGATTTGGTGGAAGATCTGGAGGACGTGGTAGTTCTAGAGGAAGATCTGGTGGCTCTCGAGG
>CAYOTW010000062.1:0-4207 GCA_964407005.1 Candidatus Woesearchaeota archaeon
AGGAATAATAACCGGGAACACAATTAACGCAATGAATCAAAGCAATGCTATTGAAATCAAAACATCTTTTTACATCCCTGAATTAACACTTGAAGATGAATATAAAAAAATAGAACTCTCTTTAGACAGAGGGACAATCATAAAACTAGACAACAAAAAAATAACATTAGAGGACATAAAGAATAAAATAATTCTTAAGGATTTTGAAGGAAAAATAAAAATCAATGAAGATAAAATAAAAGAATTAAACGGAGAGGTTTCAGAAATAAGAATCAACAACCTCCCAATAAACCTCGAAGAAAACGGAAAACTAAAAGTTTCTTTGTATAAAGGTTCAGGTTACTCTTTCTTAAAGATAAAAGAAGACGTAAATCTAAAAGAACTTTTCTTTAAAACCTCTGGAACAATCAAGGTAGGCGGAGACTCACTAAATCTAAATTCAGAAGAGATTCAAATAAAGAATTATATTGGAGAGTTAAAAATAGAAAATAGAAAACTAATTTTAGAGGGACTCGTAGAAGAAATAAACATAGACAGCTCCTCAAGAAGTTTAAGCCTATCTAAATAAACTAATTTTTTTATCATGAAAACTTCGATAATCAAACTCAATCCTTGTAATCCAGATATACAGAAAATTAAAAAAGCAGCAGAAATAATAAAAAAGTCTGGTCTTGTTGCATTTCCAACAGAAACAGTTTATGGGCTTGGGGCGAATGGGTTAAATAAAGATGCAATCAAAAAAATATTTATTGCAAAAGGTCGGCCACAGGACAACCCTTTAATCTTACATATTTCTGATATTAAACAGCTAGACTCATTAGTAAAAGAAATTCCTGAAAAAGCAGAAAAATTAATAAAAAATTTTTGGCCAGGTCCACTAACTTTGGTTCTAAAAAAATCAAGAATCGTCCCAAAAATTACTTCAGCTGGATTGAATACCGTTGCAATAAGAATGCCAAAAAATAAAGTTGCACTAGAGCTAATTAGGTTATCTAAATGTCCCCTAGCTGCACCCTCTGCAAATCTATCTGGAAAACCTAGCCCAACATCTGCAAAACATGTTATAGATGATTTAGATAATAAAATTAACACTATTCTGGATGCAGGAAATACAGACATTGGTCTGGAATCAACTGTTCTAGATTTAACACAAAAAATACCGAGAATATTAAGGCCTGGAAAAATCACTAAAAAACAATTAGAAAAAGTTGTTGGAGATATAAAAGAAAACAAGGAACCAGATACAAAAAAACCAAAATCCCCTGGAATGAAATATAAACATTATGCTCCAAAAGCAAAAGTTATTATTATAGAGAACAAAAGACAATTAGAAAAAATTATTGATAAAAATAAACATAAAAGAATAAACATTTTAAAATATAAGAACGAGATTGAGATGGCAAAAAATTTATTTAAAGACTTTAGAGAATCAGATAAAAAAAGATACAACCTAATACTTGTCTGGCAAACAAAAAATAAAGATTTAGGAACAGCCATCATGGACAGATTGAGAAAAGCAAGTTCAGAGAAAGGTTTTTAAACTTTTTAATTAATTTAATAACATGGTGAAAAAGAAGGTGAAAAAATCAAATAATTCTAAAATAAAAAAACTTGTTAAAAGTTTAAATGATAAGCAAAAAGCCTATGTAAATTTAAATCTTAAAAATCCTAAAAACGGAGAATATCTTTTAACAGTCTCTCATCTAATTCCAGGAAAAGAACTTAATATTTTACAAGCAGCTGCAGAAGTTGCAGCAGAATCATCTACTGGAACAAATTTTAAAGTAAAAACAGAAACACCTTTTTCAAGAGAGTTAAACGCTTTAGTCTATAAAGTAGATTTGAAAAAAAATTTAGTATGGATTGCATATCCCTGGAGAATCTTTGACAGAGGGGGAAATGTTCAAAATATTTTAACATTTATCGTAGGAAATGTTTTAGGAATGAAAGAAATCTCAGCCCTAAAAATGCTTGATGTATGGTTTCCCTCCTCAATGCTCGAACAATACGACGGACCTTCCTATACTCTAGACGATATGAGGAAATATCTTAATGTTTATGAAAGACCAATCCTAGGAACAATTATAAAACCAAAAATAGGACTAACTGCTGCAGAATATGCAGAGGTATGCTATGATTTTTGGAGCGGAGGAGGAGATTTTGTTAAAAATGATGAACCTCAGGCAAATCAAGACTTTTGTGATTATAAAAAAATGGTAGGCTTTGTAAAAAAAGCAATGGACAAGGCAGTAAAAGAAACAGGCCATAAAAAAGTCCATTCATTTAATGTATCAGCTCCTGATTTTGACGAGATGATAAAAAGATGCGAATTAATAAAAAACCAGGGTTTTGAAAAAGGAAGTTATGCCTTTTTAATCGACGGAATAACCGCAGGATGGATGGCTGTACAAACATTAAGAAGAAGATATCCCGATGTTTTTATTCACTTTCACAGGGCAGGACACGGAGCTTTTACAAGACCTGAAAATCCAATAGGATTTTCTGTATTAGTTTTATCTAAATTTGCAAGATTAGCAGGAGCTTCGGGAATACACACCGGAACCGCAGGCGTGGGTAAAATGAAAGGTTCTCCAAAAGATGATATAATCCCTGCCAAAAACATTTTACATCTTGCTGCAAAGGGACATTTTTTTGAACAAAGTTGGGCGCAGGTCCCAAAACAGGACAAACAAGTTTTAGAATTAGTTAAACAAGACCATGCCCACCATGTTATTTTGGAGGAAGATTCGTGGAGAGGCATGAAGAAATGTAGCCCGATAATCTCTGGAGGACTAAACCCTACAAAACTAGAGCCATTCATTGAAATAATGGGTGAGACAAACTTCATCACTACAATGGGAGCAGGAGTTCATGCCCATCCTAAGGGAACAAACTCAGGTGCAAAAGCATTAGTTCAGGCATGCGAGGCATACAAAAAAGGGATTGACATAAAGGAATATTCAAAAGATAATAAAGAGCTAGATCAAGCAATAAAATTCTTTACAAAAAATAAAAAAGATGTTAAGCAGGCTGAAATTCCTGAAAAAGCTAGTTAAACCAAAAACCCCAAAAACCCCAAAAACCCTTAAACCTTAAAATCCTATTCTATTATGAAAGAACAAGAAAAAGTTTGGGACTTAATCGCTCAAAGTTGGGCAAGTGTAAGACAAAGACCTTTTTCAATAGTAGAGCAATTTTTAAAAAATAAAAAAGGAAAAATCTTGGATTTAGGTTGTGGTTCAGGAAGAAATTTTATAAAAACAAATGCAAAAATCTACGGGATAGATTTCTCAAAATTAATGATTAAATATGCAGAACAAAAAGCAGAAAGTCTTGGAATTGAAGCAGAATTCAAGGTCTCAAAAACATCAGAAATTCCTTATCCAGAAAATTATTTTGACTCAGCAATCTGCTTCTCAGTTTTACATTGCATCCAAACAAAAACAGAAAGACAAAAAACAATCAAGGAATTATTTCGAGTTTTAAAACCCAAAGCAGAGGCACTAATCTCTGTCTGGAGCAGAAACTCAGAAAGGCTAAAAAATAAACCAAAAGAAACATTTATCCCCTGGACAATTAATAAAGAAAAACAAAAAAGATTCACTTACATCTATGATAAAGAAGAATTAGAATCCGAAATAAGACAAGCAGGCTTTAAAATTATAAAATCCTCACAAGACAAGAATATTAATTTTTTCGTCCAGAAACAACCCTAGTCATATTCATCAAACTATCCTTATTAAACTCCTTCAAATCTCCACTTTTAGAATTAATCTTAATCCTCAAAACACCTAAATCAGAAGTAAGACAAGTCAAATTCCAGATACCTTTTTGTAAGATCGCAATAATCTTTGTAACATTGCTTTTAATCTCCTTTTCTTCCTTAATCTCCTCAACCCTCTCTTTCAAATCATCCAAATCAACATTTAAATCAAAATCTAATTTCTCCACCCCCTCAATCTTATCTTTGTGAATCTTATACTCTTCAAAAGGCAAAGCAAATTCAACTATCTTTTTTTCAGACGGAATAAAAAAATCAATAGAAGCCTTGCCCTCTTCTAGAACATAATAAACAGAATAAATAAAAGCCTCTGGATATTTCTCAATAAATTCATTATAGCAATCCTTTTCTTTCAAATCTGAAACCAAATCTTTCACTTTCATAAAAACTCTAAAACAGTTAGACTTTTAAATCCTTTTTTTCTAA
>CAYOTW010000063.1:0-4202 GCA_964407005.1 Candidatus Woesearchaeota archaeon
TTCGATAGACTATGAGCCTGCTGATTCAGAAATTAAAATTTCTGGAACTTCAACTTGAAAGTTTGAAGTGATTTGAACTCATTGTGTATTAAAATCAGAAGCCTATCTCACTTTGTTCGATAGACTATGAGCCTGCTGATTCAGAAATTAAAATTTCTGGAACTTCAACTTGAAAGTTTGAAGTGATTTGAACTCATTGTGTATTAAAATCAGAAGCCTATCTCACTTTGTTCGATAGACTATGAGCCTGCTGAGATTTGAACTCAGGACCTCTGGCTTTCTTAGCAATAGCTTGAAGCGGCGATTCCTGGGAATCGTTGTCTTATAAGACCAGCGCTCTAACCTGGCTGAGCTACAGGCTCATGTTGTTTATGAATAAACTTGCTATATAAATTTAATTAGTTTTATAAATGTTTGATTTCTTATTGTTTTATGGCTAAACGATATGAGATGGTAGAAGAAAGGAAGCTTGGGTATTTGAAAGGGATGATTTTAGATCCTTGTATGTTAATTGGTGGGAAGAATTTAAATGGAGAGAGAGAAAGATTAGTTGGAGTTGTAGATTCTGTTTATCAAAAGATTATAAGTGAATATTCTCATGAGGCTTTTGAAGAAGGTGATTTGGTTTCAGAAGGTGTTAGTAGGGAGGATGTTCGAGATGTCATGCCTTTTTTTAGGCATTCAGGATTGGTTTCTAAAAGTGGTAGGGATGGAGCCTATACTTTGAACGGTATTTGATTATTTCTTTTTAAGATCTTTTTTATATACAAGTGTTCTGTATGGGAAAGGTATTTCTATTCCTTGCTTATCAAATTCTTTTTTGATTTGTTCTAATAAGTCAAAACCCATTCCCCAGGCTTTCCATGCATCTTCGCACCAGAAGTATAGTTTTATTACAACCGCAGAGTCTGCCCAGTCTACGACTCTTGTATAGGGTTCTTGTTTTACTTTTTCCCCGTCTTTGTTTTCTTCAAATTCTAGATTGGAAGGATGGGTTTTTGCTTTTTTTAACATTATTTTTTTTGCTTTGTCAATGTCTGAGTCATATGAGATGCCCATACTTAGAGTCCACAATACCTTTTCTCCTTTTAGACTGAAGTTTATGACTTCTTTGTCGTCCATTAGGGCGTTTGGAACTACAAGTCGTTTATTGTCCCATGTTCTAATAACTGTATGTCTTAGATTTATGTCTTCTACTTCTCCGTATTCTTCAAATGCTTTTAGTTTGTCGCCTACTCTAAATGGGCCGTAAAGTGCGATTGATATTCCTGAGATGATGTTTGAGAGTGCTTTTTGTGCGGCAAATCCAAGTATCAGTGCAAGTATTCCTGCTCCTGCAAGTAAGGAGTAAGAGATTTCTTTGAATCCTGGAATCTGGCCAAGGACTAGAATTATTGTTATGAGATATATGCCTGCTGATGTAATTTTTCTTAAAAGAGTAAATCTTGTTTGTTGAACTCTTTTGATTTCTTCTGTTGAGTTTTTTGATATTTTTTGTTTTGCTCTTTTGAAATAAAACCCTGTGATGATTCTTAAGATGGTTGCGAGGATGAGAATTATTGCTATTCTTAGAAATATGTTAAAGTATTGGTGGGAGATGATTTTGTCTATCATGATATGCTAAAGAAGTGGGATTATTTAAGTTTGTGGGCTAAACTTAAAAATGGCTTTGTCGTGATTAGTTTATGTTAATTGGTCTTGTTGGAAAGCCGTCTTGTGGAAAGTCTACTTTTTTTAAAGCTGCGACTATGGCAGATGTTCTGATTGCAAATTATCCTTTTGCTACTATTGAGCCTAATCATGGGATTGGTTATGTTCGTGTAGACTCGCTTTGCAAGGAATTAAATGTTAAATGTAATCCTCGGACTGGTTGGTGTGATTCTGAAAAGAGGTTTGTGCCTGTTGAGTTGATGGATGTTGCAGGTCTTGTTAAAGGAGCTTCAGAAGGAAAGGGATTGGGTAATCAGTTTTTAGATGATTTGAGACAGGCTGATTCTTTTATTCATATTGTTGACATTTCTGGGACTACTGATTCAGAAGGAAAGGAAGGGAAAGGCAATCCGATTGACGATATTAAGATGTTGGAGAATGAGTTGGATGCTTGGTATGCAGGTATTTTGAAGAAGGTGTGGAAGCAGTTTACAAAAACATTGCAGATTGGCAAGGCTGATTTTGCTAAAGCTGTTGCTAAGCAGTTTTCTGGTTTAAGAGTTTCTGAAGATGATGTTAAGGCTGTTTTATTGAAGTTGAATTTAGAAGGTGAGAAAGCTAGTAGTTGGACTGATGAGAGTATATTTTCTTTTGCTCGAGGATTAAGATTAGAGACTAAGCCTTTGATTATTGCTGCTAATAAGATCGATAAGGAAGGAGCTAGGGAGAATTTGAAAATTTTAAAAACAGAGTTTTCTGATTTGATGGTTGTTCCTTGTTCTGCTGATTCTGAGTTGGCTTTGAGAGAGGCTTCTAATACTGGTTTAATTGAGTATACTCCGGGATACTCTAATTTTAAGATTAATGAGGAAAAGGTAAATGATAAGCAAAAAGGGGCCCTTGAGAGCATAAGAAAAAATGTTTTGGGAGTTTATGGTTCTACTGGTGTTCAAGATGTGTTAGATAGGCTTGTTTTTGATTTAATGAAGTATGTGGCTGTTTTTCCTGCTGGTTCTAAATTGGCTGATTCTAAGGGGAATGTTTTGCCTGATTGTTTTTTATTGCCTCCTGGTTCTACTGCTTTGGATTTTGCTTATTTTCTTCATAGTGATATAGGAGATAATTTTATTAAAGCTGTTGATGTGAGGACAAAGCAGGCTGTTGGTAAGGATTATAAACTGAAAAATAGGGATGGTATCGAGATTTTAACAAGGTAAAATCTCGAAAGTTCATTTCTCACGAAATTTCACATATTGAAATTCTTACTCGGTAAAATTTGTTTATTAGATGTTCCATAAATCTGAGGGAGTGTAAACTCCTTTTTGTTGGAGTTTTTCTGATAAGTCTATAACTTCTTCTAGATATTCTAAAAAGAATTCTTTTGTTGCATTTTCTTGATAGTCTACTGGGATTTTTCTTATTCCTCTTTTTATTGCGTTTGCTATTCCATTGTTCCCGTCAGAGATATAAAGTTGGCCATTAATTTTCCAGACTTGAGGAGGGTTTTCTGAAATAAATTTTTTAAATTCAGATGAGGTGAGGGAGTCATAAAATTCTTGAGTAGAGGTTCTTAATGTATCTGTTGGACGAGTTTGTTCTAAGCTTATTGTTTTAATTGACATTTAGGATTTAATTTTCTTTTATTTTTAAGTTTATATGTTGTTACTATGAAAGGGGGACAGATAGAAAGGTTTAAAAAGTTTGGACTAGTTTGTTTTTTATGGTATTAAAAAATTTAGAGAATGCTTTGCCTGATGATCAGATTGAAAAATATATCGGAGTTTTTAATCAGCTAGAAGGCCCTACTTATTCAGTTTTAGGTAGAACCCTTGATATTGCTGCTTTGTTGAATAAGAATGGGTTAAGGGATGATTATGTTTTATTTGGGGGGTATGGTGTTTTATCTCATATGATGGATTCAGCTGGAGAAGAGATAGCAGTTTCATGGAGGGGTTCAGACGACATTGATATGGCTGCAACAAATAAGGCAGTTAATATTATGAAATCAAATTATGACGTTTTTAGTGATAAACAGAGTCCGAATTTATTAGAAAAAAGAACAGTTAAACTTCATGAAGATAATGGAAAAGATTGCAAGATAGATCTTTATACTGGTCCTTTTAACGAAAAGTTTTGGCCTGTAGAGATTCATAATCATTTTGGGATTCCAGTTAGAGTAGCTGGAGCAGTTCCTTTAATAAGGGGGAAGCTTAAGGCACCTAGAGAAGAAGATGTTCATAGTATTGATATTGTTCGGCTATTGTCTGTTTTAGAAAGAGAGGATTATTGTCCTTCAGATATAGCAAGAGATTTTTCTGCAGACCAGAAGATGGATTTATTAGATCGGATGAGGGCAGGGTATAAGTTAATTGGCGCAGGGTTATTGTCCCAAGATCTTTTACCTTCTCAAAAATTTAAGAAAGATTTAGAATCTGAACTTCACAAAGGGAGACCAATTTAGTTACTCACCCAAAATCTTAATTAGAACTTTTTTGTTTCTTTTTCCGTCGAATTCTCCGTAGAATATTTGTTCCCATGGTCCGAAGTCTAGC
>CAYOTW010000064.1:0-4118 GCA_964407005.1 Candidatus Woesearchaeota archaeon
GCCGAGTGCGAGCCGCTGCTGAGGGTCGACCAGCAGCTGATGATCGTCCACGCCGGCGAACTGGTCGAAGGGATGGAGCTGCTGGCCGAAGCGGTCGGGGCCGGGAAGGTTGTAATCGGCCTGAAGAAGAAGTACCAGGGGGCGATCGACACCCTCCGGGCCGAGATCGCCCGCCGCGGGTCCCGGGTCGAGCTGGCCCTCCTCGGCGGCTATTACCCGGCCGGGGACGAGCACGTCCTGGTCTACGACGTTACCGGACTCCAGGTCCCGGAGGGGGGTATCCCGATGGATGTCTCCGTGGTGGTGAATAATGTCGGGACGGTGATCAATATCTCCCGGGCCGCCCACTGATCGATGCCCAGGCGATCGGCCAGTCGCGCCTGGGAATGCACCCAGTCGCGGACCGTCACCACCGGAAAGTCGGGGCCGTACCAGGTGCCGGTTTCCGGATTGATCGAGGTGGGGCCGGTGCTGCCGCCGCAGCCGCCCAGGTTGTTCAGGGCCACGACGAAGAAATGGTTGGTGTCGATCGGTTTGCCGGGCCCGATGCAGTTTTCCCACCAGCCGGGTTTTCGATCGTCCGGGCTGTGGTAGCCGGCCGCGTGATGGTCGCCGCTAAGCGCGTGGCAGATCAGGATGGCGTTGTTGCGCCGCGGGTTCAGCGTGCCATAGGTCTCCACCATCAGGTCATAGGCGGGCAACACCTTGCCGCTGCGCAGCGGCAGGGGTTCATCAAAGTGGTACAGCCGTGGCTTGACGAGGCCGACGGAATCTTCCGGTATCTGGTCTGGCATCGTTCTGTTCAGCGTTCCGTTGTGTCCTGCAATGATTCGGGAATCCGGGTGGGTGCCTCGACGCGGATCCGCTTCTGCCGGCCGGTTTCGCCCTGCAGTATGCGGATCCGTCGCTTCGGCACGCCGAACTGCCCGGCGAGGAAGTCTATCAGATGCGCATTGGCCTTGCCGTCAACCGGGGGCGCCGTGATGCGGATGCGCACGGCCCCGTCCATGAAACCGGCAAAACCGTCACGACTGGCCCGTGGCTGCACCCGGCAGCGCAGTATGACATCATCGCCATCGCGTTCCATCACATGCCCAGCACGTACTGGGGATTGACGCCCACCGGCATGATGATCACCACCCGGATGATCTGCAGTGCCAGGAACACGAAGATCGGCGACAGGTCCAGACCACCCATGGGCGGAAGGATCTTGCGGAACGGCGCCATCACAGGCTCGCTCAGCTGGCGCACCAGCACCAGGGCCGGATGGTCACTGAACGGCGCCAGAAAGCTGGCGACGATGGAAATGATGATGGCCCAGAAATAGATATTGAGCACGAAAGACAGCAGCCCCACCAGGGACCAGGTCAGGATCAGTCCGAGGCCCGGCATCTGCAGTCCGCTGAGGAACACCAGCGCCGCCATGGCGGCGGCGAGCCCCAGCCCGGACTTTGCGATGGCTTGGACAACAATTGCAACGGTCTGGTGGACGAGGCTGAAGAGATAGCCGATGATCCAGCCATGGGAGCACCCTGTGGCGAAACTGTTGGTGAATGTCAACAAGGCCAGAATGAATGTATAGACGGCGAAGTTGTATGTGTAGGCGGGGTTGTACCGACAGAAGAAATCTGCAACGGCCTTGACGACAATTGTGACGGCGTAATCGACAACGGAGAATTGTGTTCTGGCAACGAGATTTGCTATGAAGCTGATTGTCGTCCTTTGTGTGATCCTTCCGAGGAGCAATCCTGCGGAGCCGGTTACAGTTGTATCGAGGTTGACTTGAGTGAAGAAAACGGCGGTGGTACTGAGGATATCTGTTATCCCCAGTTGGCCCCCTGTGGCGGCGTTTATTGCAATGAGAACGAAGTGTGTCGAGAGGGAACCTGTGTAAATCCCTGCCTTGACGAACCCTGTGCAGACTTCGAAAGCTGTATTGTCAATCGTTATTCGGGACAGGTAGGCCACGAGAATGAACCTGAGTATTATTGTGTAGATACCAGTTGCAGTTCGGCCACGGTAAATTGTCCTTCAGGCAAGTTGTGCATAGAACACGAATGTGTCGACGATCCCTGCAGTGCGATTGATTGTGAACACGGTTCCGAATATTGCGTACGCACCGGTTGTGAAAGTGGCAGCAGTGAATGTACAGCCAGTTGTTCCCCGATTCCCTATTGTGATTCCCACGAGAAATGGGATGCGGCCAGTGAGAGCTGTGTATCGGATCCTTGTTTTGGAGTAGAATGTGAAAGCGGCGAGATCTGCCTTGAAGGGATTTGTGAGACCAATTCCTGTTCTGGAGTTTATTGCGAGCAGGGTCAGCAGTGTGTAGGGGGCGAATGTATTTCAGATCCCTGTGCTCAGTTGAGTTGTCCTTTCTATACCAGTTGCACCATAGATCCACTTGATGGCAGTGCCTGGTGTCAGCCCAACGACGGCGTCTGGGAGCCCGGAGTCCGAGGCGATTCCATGACTACCACCGGCGGCGGTTTATTCTCCTGTTCGAGTACTTCTTCTTCGGACAGCGGTCATGGCGGGAGTTACGCCGGCGGCTTATTGCTGCTGTTGTTATTGCTGGCATATCGCTTCCGTCGTTTTTTGCGGGTTTCCTTTCTGGCAAAATTTCCGTATCGAAGTTCAGTGCTCATTTCGGGCCTGGTGGTAACGGGTCTGTTGTTTACAACAGGTTGCGATTACAAGGAGTACACGCTGTCAGAAGAAGGTCACCTTAATATTCCAGACGGCGGCACCGATGCGGATGTTGAAGATGTAGACGAAGATGCCGATGCCTGTGTTCCCAGCGAAGAAGTCTGCGATGGGGTCGACAACGATTGCAATGGTATAGTTGACGATTACTGGACAAGTGAAGAAGAGGGCGGGGAAGGACACTTTGCCGACGATATATTCAATTGTGGCAGTTGTGGCAATATCTGCGCTTTCATGCATGCTGACGCCCAATGTGTAGACGGCAGTTGCACCATGGGCGATTGCGATACGAACTGGTATGATTTCAACAACGATCCCAGTGACGGCTGTGAGCAGAGTTGTGTAATTTCCAGCGGTGGTCAGGAGATCTGCGATGGAGTCGATAACGATTGCAACGGCATAATTGACGATTATTGGTCCCCTGCGGTTGAAGGCGGCGAGGGACATTTCATGGATGATCCCATGAATTGTGGCGAATGTGGTCGGGTTTGTGCTTTTCCCAACGGTGAAGGCAGTTGCGACAATGGCAATTGTGTTTTAAGCAGTTGCCAAGCCGGCTATGCTGATGCAGACGGAGCTTCGGGCAATGGCTGTGAGTGCATAATTACCGGCAGCGATGACAGCACCTGCGATGGGGTTGACAACGATTGTGACGGCCAGACCGACGAAGATGCAGGTGGAGAAGAATGTTATGCAGGCACCGGTTGTGTAAACAACGGCGACGGCAGTTTTACCTGTACAGGTCAGTGTGCCACCGGTACCTCGGTTTGCAGCGGCGGTCAGACCCAGTGTCAGGGACAGACAAGTCCCGAACTTGAAATTTGCGATGGCTTGGACAACGATTGCGATGGTCAGATTGACGAAGGCTACGATCTTCAGGTTGATGTAAATAATTGCGGCAGTTGCGGCAATCAATGTTCTCTTCCCAACGCGGTCAGTCGCTGTGAGGTGGGCAATTGCGTAATTTCATTCTGTTCTCAGAATTACCACGATTTAAACGGAGATCCAGCAGACGGCTGTGAATATAATTGCACCTTGAGCAACAGTGGAATTGAGCGTTGCGACGACGGCATCGACAACGATTGCGACGGCGTGGTAGACGAATTCAACTCTGACAGCGATGTTAACAACTGTGGCAGTTGCGGTTATTCATGCAGTTCCAACGCTCCGTCCAATATGGACGTTACGGGTTGCAGTGGCGGAGTTTGCCAATATACCTGTGCCAACAACTATTACGACTATGATGGCTCAAGTTCCAACGGTTGCGAATATTTCTGTTCCGAGAGCAACGGCGGGGTAGAAATTTGCGACGGAGCCGACAACGATTGCGACGGCCAGACCGACGAAGGTTTTGACAAGGATGTTGATGTAGACAATTGCGGCAGTTGCGGCTATTCGTGCTCGGCCAATGC
>CAYOTW010000065.1:0-3953 GCA_964407005.1 Candidatus Woesearchaeota archaeon
CGCTAGGGGGCCAGATGACTTCCGGCCAGGACTCCGCGGCGTGGCGCCGGCAATCCGCTTCATCATTCCAGCGGAGGGCGATCCGCAGCAGGTCTTCATCGTCAAGCGTGATCGGCTCTTCGTCCAGGTCGAGCCAATCTACTTCCCAGCCGGCGGCCGTCCGCGTCATGGTGATTTCTTGGCCCTCGTAGCGCCTCCGCACGACCGTGTGGAGAGTGGCCCCCTCGAAGTCCTTAACCGTTATACGGTGGCTTGTGGGCCCATCGCCGGCCATTGTGTCTTCGTCGGACGGGGGCGGTAGAAAGAGTTCGGGCAGGGCTTGCCTATCGACCAGGCGCTGAAACGCCTTCTTACAGTCCGGGTCTCTTTGCTCGTACATGAGATCGCAAAGATTGCGCTCGTCTTTGGCGCACGCCTGGATCAATTCGCGCCAGCGCCATTCGCTAATATTCAAGATCGCTGCGCGGGAATGGTCTTTCAGCACCTCAGCCATGCGCGCCTGCACCCGGTCGATCCACGTTTGGGCTTCTTCGTCTCTCATTGCCCGTTCCTCCTTGTGGCTTCGTTTTTGGCCTCCTGGGCGTCTGCCTGCCGCACAGCGTCACGGATAGCGCCCTCCGAGGCGAACCGCTTCTGAGCGCATAGGCCGGCTTGCGTTACGGGCCCGTCAGGTCCGTGCCAGATGCTCACTGACCACATGGTTGCCGGGCCGGCTTGGCTGAAGGGTACGTTCTTCTCCGGTTCGCCTTCGGAGCGAAGCCGGAACTCGTGATCCAAGCGGTAGCGGTAAACGTCGCCGCGCTTCCACCCGAGAGCCTTGGCCATGAATACATGGGCGCGCAGATCACTTTCGTTCGGGTAGAGACGGCGCACGTCACTCCCCGCGTGAATATAGAGGCAGCCAGCGGGGCCCTCCCACAGCGTCGCTTCATCAGGGGCTACCATGGGCGGGTCTGCGGTTACGCCGTTGTCCACCCAGTTACGCATTTCAAGCCGCTGCTGCGTTTCGTCCAGATTGTAGTACGTCCTCGTCCCGTGGCTCGTCTCGTTGTCGCGCATCGTTTGTTCCTCCGTTTGACTGAACGGGGCCGGCTTGCGCCGACCCCGCCCGGGTTGCTGCTATCCGAGGTCCATGGCCTCGCTGGCCTCTTCGGCGGTCAATATCACGTCGCGGTCCAGGTCAAGGTAAGCGTGCTCGCCCGACTCGCGGTTCCAGACGTACTGGAGCCTGCGGCCGGTCCGGGTCAGGAAGGGCGTCTCGGCGCCGTTGGAAGCCGGCTCCCATTCATTGACCGGCGGCCGGTGAGCCAACCAGACCTCATAGCCAAGATGCTTGATCGCTTTGCGGCTCCGTTCGGTCCGGCGTTCGAGCAGCTCTTTGCAGAGTTCGTGCTCTTCTTCCGTGGCTTGAAGGATCCGCCGGTGGAAGTCTTCAGGTTTCATGTTCGCGACGTCCCCGGGGGTATAGCCTTCGGCTTTGAGGCTAGCCGTAATCCGCGCCTGCATCCTGTCCGTCCACTCTCGCGTTTGCTTGTCCATCATCTCGCTGCCCTCCGTGTGTTGTTGTTGTCGTACTATCTATATAGTACCACATAACCCGTGCAATGTCAAGGGGTTGCAGCAAGGATTACCGCTTGGCCCTGTTCACAATACGGCCGGGGTCGCACATTGCTTGCTCCATTCTGGCAGGGCTAAGGGTTCGGAACGGATACCGAATCAAGCGCGTGGTGGGTCGGTCCGTAGAATGAAAGAAGCCCCCAGCGCCACGGAGGTTAGGGGCGCCAGGGGCCTACTGGGGGCAGGGAAGTACGGGCTACCACCAGTAGAACTTGAAGCTCTTCGTAGGTTTCCTTGCGTCCACTTCCCGCAGGGCCGTCCGGCTTGGAGGGTCTTTCGTAAGCGGCTTTTTCATTTTGCGAGGGTCGCCGTAGTTCTTCATGTATTGCTCAACGGTCATCCCGTGTTTGGTCTCCCAGGCTTTTCGTTTCTCAAGCACCCGCTGCTGTTTCTTGTTAAGGGCCCGGGTTGTGTCACTGCCACAAACGGGGCACTTGTAAGGGCCAAGGCCAGACGTTATAAGCACAAGCAGGAAGATGGGGATCCATAAGCCGCCAGTAAAGAAACACAGAACCAGGTTGACAACATGCGCGGCGCAACCCGTTTGTTCCTGCTCGCCTAGAACGTGGCGCTCGCATTCAGGACAAAAGACGCGCTTCTTCACGATACCCATGCCGCACCGCCTTTCTTAGCAGCTTCAAACCTGCGTTCGTCCTGCTCTTCAACCATCTGCCGGATTTGCTCGCGCGTGGCGTCTTCGTCCAGGCAGCTCCCCACAAAACAGTTCCAGGCCTCGATCACCGCGGTTATTGCTCCGACGTCAGTGGACTCGGTCCGCGTCCACTCCCCACTAGATGTGTACCACCAGGACACATAGAGCGGATTGGCGGTCTGCCGCTCTCGCCAGGCGCGAAGCTCGTCCCCGCCGAACTCCCGCTTGTGCTGCCTCCCCTCTTCGAGTTCAGCCACAGCGCAGGGGCCGAGCCCCCATTCGCTTTCCTGCCCTATGATCTCCAATTTCTCCTGCCGCTCTAGTTCGGCGATCTGGTATTCGTTCATCGCTCTGTCCTCCTGTCAGGGTCAGGCGGGGCCGAGGGGGTAAGCCCCCGGCCCCAGGCTGCCTACTCTTCTTCGTTGACCAACTCGCAAAGGGCCTCGTCCACGTACCCCATAACCTCTTCACCTGCCTGGCCCGCAAGCCTTAGCCTGTTCGTGACGTTGGGGTCATCTTCGCTCGCGCGGGCCTGCTGGAGTAAGCCTTGGACCTCGCTCATCATCTCAAGGGCCTTTTCCATTTGCTCTTTGCTTGTCATCGTGCTGTCCTCCGTTCGGTTGCCTTGGTTTGTGTCCCGTACTATTTATATTATACCATCAGGACAGCCGAAAAGCAAGTGTCTGCGGGTTCGGGACGGATGCGGAACGATTCACGGCTTTCGCTGCTTCGTGGTCGCCGATGTGGTCCAGGCCCTCGGCCAAAAGCTCGCGCATCATGGATTGATGACAGTCGTACTTTGTGGCAATGGAGATCACCAGGTCTTCATGACCAACGATCTCGACATGGAGCGAGCCGATGTAGTCGAGGTACATCGTCCTGCCAATGGTGATCGGCGTCAGAATCGCGCAAGCGGCTCCGAACTCATGTTCCCGCACGTTTTCGGCCACGTAGCCGTTCCAGCGCATGGCGGCGATCATGCTGTTGAGCAACTCCTTCGGGGAACGTTCTTTCGTGTTCAACATTCGAGTCATCCTCCTGGCATTGTTTCGCCGGTTCCCAGCTCGGCCCACGCTTTGACGGCGTCGTAGAGCGACCTGGTCAGCGGTGGGAGAGAGTAGAGCGGCAGGCGATCCTCGTCCCACCCGCGATGTCCCCCTGCCTCCCCCCAACGCTCCAGCTCCTGCACATAGGTATCCCAATCTTCACGCGCTTTCGCGTCCAGGGCCCGGCGGGCGGCGCTGGTTAGAATGTCCCGTGTTGCCATGTCTACGTCCTCCTGGTGTTGCGTGTTCATCATTTGAGTCATCCTCCAGGCGCGAAGGCCGCCTGGTGGTTTCTTCTACGCGCTCACGGAGCCCACGTAGTTGTTCCAGTCGCTGATCGCGTCGGCCACGGCCTGGTCGGTTGTAGGGCATTCGTCCCGCACGTACCCGTCCGGAGTCCATTCCGCGATCCGCCAGCAATCCCAGCCGATGTATTCAATCGCGATCCCAATGCCGGCAATTTCGCGGATGACTTTGCCATTGCCGCCCGGACAATGCTCGCTCATCGTCACAAGGTCAGTGGGGGTGATCACGTGTTCAGTCATTGGTCTTTCCTCCGATTGGCTGTCCGCCCTAGTGTGTGCCCGTACTATCTATAGTATAGCACCAGCGCGCCTGAGATGCAAGGGTCTACGGAC
>CAYOTW010000066.1:0-3953 GCA_964407005.1 Candidatus Woesearchaeota archaeon
GTTATATCAGCTAAGGTGGCCAATCAATGCGAGGTGTCATCAATTGTAACAAAAACAGTTACAATGAAAGGACTTGATATTTTAAATCAACCGAATAAGCCTTTTTCTACAAACACGGGTTACGAGGTTTGTGGTAATGTTGATATATCTGTTAAAACAAACGAGATACTCAATGCCACGGACATGGAATGGAACGTGTCTGGTTTTAATAACAGGATGATTGGTGAGGTTATTTATTCTAATCACAAGGATAGCGCTGTTGTTGATGTCAATGATACTTATGATGGCTTTGGATATATCAAGGTAAGGGCTATTGATGAATGTAATACCCCAGGGCCTTGGTCCGATTCCCTGGAGCTTAAAATAAGGCCTGCACCCGGGCAATCACAATATATCATGGGCATCACCTCAAGAACGAAAAACAGTGTCTCTGTTGATACTTTTAAGTCTTTTGCAATAATATATGCTAATGATTACCAATGGAATATAGATACCGGTGGTACCATTATTGACAGTTATATAGAAGGGGCAGGTAACGCAACTGCCTGCGTGGTGGAATGGGATGCAGGATTTACTGGTGAAAGTGAGATAACCGTGCGGGGTATTAATGGGTGTGGATATGGTAAATGGAATGATCCTGTGCATAGGGTTACAACTTATAATTATAATGTGAATCTATCAATTATAAAAGGTATAAATGGATATGATGTGGTGGGTGATGATACTTTGGTTATACTGCATGATGGTACTCCAGGGTTTTATATTCCCGCCTGGGGATGTTCTCCAACTGGCAGTAGCCCCGTGATGGTTGAGCCTACTGGTGATGATTGTAACTTTGATGGTGATATTGTTCAAAGATATACCGGTATACCAGGGCCTTGTTCGGATTTTTGGTATTATGAATGCGAGGGTAGCGCTGACACGCTTGTCTTTGAATATCTCGGTGCTCGTGATACTATATTTATTTTTAATAAATATACTAGTTCTTTCGATTCACTGGATATTAAAATCATTGCAGGTGATACTGCTGTATGTGCTAATGATATGGGCTTGTACGAATATGAAAATAATATCCCCTGGTATCATGATATAGTGTTCTATGATGCTTATCCTTCTAACGTGGTAGGATTTAATGAGACAATTGATTTTGAGGATTTGCCTTTACATCCACATCCTGTTTTTACAACCACGTTTGTTATTGAAGAAGATAGTATGAGTAACTATTATAATAATAAGGTAAGGGTTGACTTTGACAGGTATTATAAAGGTAACGTGAAAATTCGTGCCCGCTATGCAAACTTTAAATGGTACGGTGATTATGATGGTAAAACATATTATACTATAGATACATCGGGCTGGGGCGAGTGGTACAATATCAACGTGCGTAACCTGCCAACTGACAATATCATTGATACGGTCATCGGAACGGAGTTTTGCGCCGGCATAGGCAATAAAACAAAAATTTACCTGGATAATACAAAGGATTATGATACGATACTGGCTGTCGGTTCTTCACCACCCTATGGCAATGCTTCATGGAATAATGATTCTGTGGTATTCCAGTATGATCCTTTTAGGTATGGTAATTATGATATAAGAATTAATGTTCAAAATGAGTGTGGTTTAATTCCTATAAAAATAGATAACATAATAATCCATAAACTCCCGGATGTAGAAATATCTTCCGGACAAAATTCACTTTGTGAATTTGATTCTGTGCTGTTTTCAGCTTCACCGGGTAGTGGCAGCTGGAATGAATTTTTTAAATCAAATTATTTTATGGCCGATAGTGCATCCATTGGTAATAATTTAGCCCAATATGAATATACAGATACAAACGGGTGTACAAACTTTGATACCATGACAATTGAGGTTATCGAACGTCCTGATCCGCCGGCTGTAGATAGCGCTATATATCATGGCAACCTGTACACTGTATTTGCTTATCCATACAAAAATTTTAATTTATCAGTAGACAGCAGGGCAGGGGAGAGTTATAATTTTTATAATGACACGCTTTTCTCACTAAAAAAAGATGCACACACGCTAAATGTTTTTGTTCTAAATGATACCGGCAGGCATAAATATAAAATAGAAGCCGAACACCGGGGATGCCGCAGCACCAAAAAATCAAATGTTTTGATCAAACCTGTATATAAACCTGGTATCCCGGGCATACAGGTTAAAAACAAAGATTTCGAGGAAAAAGGGACTATTTGCCTTTTTGACACGGTTAACCTTACATCATCACTGGCCAATAACCCTGATCCTGCCAACTATCATTTTAAAAATATCTTTTTGGATGATCAAAAACAAAAAATAGCCATTGACACGCTACGACTTGGCAGTTTTAACCAGGATAGCATCATCTTGTATGTTGCAACAATGGATTCTATTATCAATCAACTTGGTGTATTTAAAAACTACTCGGATACAATCAAACTAAACATAAAAGCCAGCATACCCGATCTTCCAGCGCTTTACAATCCCGCTTCACACTATTGTAAATGGGATGATGCAACGCTTTACATTAAAGATACTGTAAATGAAATACACTGGTTTACACGAGATGATGTTATGTTTGCAGATACCAACCGCCTTGTGCTTGAAAAATTACAAGATGACACTACAATCATCTGTAAACGCCTCAATGATGTAGGGTGTTATTCCAGGGATAAGGAAATAAATATTTTTATTGATAGTGTCAGCGCATCTTTTACCTCTGACCTGGTAGAAATTGACCCGGGGGGAAGGATCGAATTCACATCCACCGCCAAAAACAATATCAAACAAAAGTGGTGGTTTGGCGATGGCTCGATGCCGAATTACTTTGCTGACATACATCATTATTATTATAATGAAGGTTATTTTGATGTTACATTGATTGCAGAGAGTGAATACGGCTGCCATGATACCATCATCATGAAAGATTATATCAAGGTGGGTAACCCAAATTTTATCGGTGATGTGTCTGCATCAGAGATAAAAATATATCCAAACCCGGTCAAAAACATCTTGAATATAGAATTAAAGTGCAAGGAAAAAATAAAGATGATGATTATGGATATAACAGGCAAAATAATTTTAGAGCGTTATATAATCTCTGATAAGACAACAATTGATGTTAATAACTGGCGCCCGGGTATCTATTTAATTCAAATAGATGATAAGGTGACAAAAATTATAAAACAATAATAATTTGACTATAGGAAAAAAAAATAAATTATGAGAATAATTAATATTTTATGTAGTGTTTTGGTTTTGTTATCATTATATGCTTGCGATACACGTGAGGACTATTGGAAAGATGAAAGCCAAAAACCTTTTTTAAATGTAAAACATACAACAGAAGATTCTGTATATTACAGGGAAACCATCGAGGATAGTGCCAAGATCAATTATAAATACGTGGTTGATTATTACCTGGAAGATGATAACAATATCAAACTATCGACCAAAATAGAAACCGGTTCTGCTTCCCTGGAGATAGATTCTGTTCGCCGGGAATTAATTATTATACCCGAAAAGCCAGGAATCCTAACGGCTCAATTTATTGCCACGGATATTTATTTTAATAAAAAAATAATTGATATATCTTTGGAGTGTTTTTCTAATCTTTCGCCGGTGGCTGATCTTACTATCACTGTAGCCGATGAAGATAAAAAGGAAATCATATTAAATGGCTCCGGGAGTTATGATAAAGATAAAAAATACGGGGGATACATAAAAAAATATCGTTTTTTAATAAATAACGAGTATATTACAGAAACTGAATTTTCCTCTGTACGCCGTCATCTTCCAGCTGCAGGCACATATAATATAGCCCTGCAGGTGATGGATAGTGATAATAAGTGGAGCGAGAAAGATGTAAAAGAATTTACCATATCAAAATAACCACAAAACTTTTAATTATGAAAACATTTATTTTAACTTTTTTAAGCGCTTTGTTTTGT
>CAYOTW010000067.1:0-3885 GCA_964407005.1 Candidatus Woesearchaeota archaeon
TAGCCAAATCTTTTGTCATACCATCTCTTTGAGAATAAATCTTAATGATAAATTCCAAAACTAGATCGTTCTTTAAACAAGTAAAAGTAAATGGATGTTTTTCATCATCTTTCCACTTCTCATTATTTATAGAAACCAAAGTCGCCTGTCCCGGAACAAAATCATAATCTTCAGGTTTTTCAACTACAAACCTAATTACATCATGAGTAACAAACTCCTTCATCAAAATTTTAACAACTTTTTTCATTTCCAAGACCTCTCCCTCAATTCCTCAAAGTCTTTTGGTTTTTTTAAACTCTTTGGCTTCTTCCTATAAGCATGATGACTATCACTTAAATGAAACTCATGTTCAATCTGATTCAAGATACTATCAAAACAATGCCTCATAACAAGATAAATATTCCAACCAGAAAAATCAGACTCAAACTTTTTATTATTAAATCTCATCTCAAGATGAACACTAGATTTCTTATTTCTTCCTTCACTTGAATATGTTTTTATCTGAATCCTCGACTCAGCGGGTTGATGAAGTTTCTGACTAATCTCTTTTTCCTTTTTTCTGATTAATCGATTTATTCTAAATCTTTCTATTCTCCCCAACTGGGCAAATCCTTTTTTCTTAACATTCATTTTAACCCTCTGTGCAACTTATCAATCTCATGAGCAAGATCAAAATCCCTTTGAGTCAAGCCATTTATTTTATGTGTCAAAATTGTAACTAAAACTGTATCATAAGAAATAAAAACATCTGGATGATGATTAAATTTTTTTGCGATTCTTGCAATATTATTTACAAAATTCATAGCCTCTTCAAAAGAATTAAAATCAAATTCTTTCTCAATCTTATTGTCAATAAAAATCCATTTATCCACACTATTCAATCTAGTCTTAATCTCATCTTGTGTCAATTTTTTATTTTCCATTAATAATTAAAATCCGCAAAAATAGGATTAACCTCCCTATGACCTTTATTCAATTCATCTATCTTAACCTCATCCCCTTCAGACAATTCAAAATCAAACAAAGAGATATTTTCTCTCAAATGTTTTTCTGAAGAAGATTTAGGTATAACCACCACATCTTTTTGCAAGGCCCATCTCAAAACAATTTGCCCCTCTGTCTTTGCATACTTCTCTGAAAATCTTTTAACAATATCATTATCAACCATCTTCCCCCTCGCTAATGGAGAATAAGCAGTTACCTCAATCTGATTTTTTTTACAAAAATTCAAAAGTCTCTTTTGATATAACATTGGATGAAATTCTACTTGATTAATCACAACCTTTAAATTAAACTTATCTAAAATAAAAAACAAATCTTTCAAGTGATTAATATTAAAATTACTAACTCCAATAGACTTAATCCTTCCTTTATCTTGTAAATCTTTCAAGGCCCTAAAAATATCTTCCCAATTTAAAGACCTAATAGGCCAATGTAACAAATATAAGTCTAAATAATCAAGCCCTAAATTTTTTAAACTTTTATTACAAGATCTTATAACCTTTTCATAATCTAAACCATCCAATGTCCAAACCTTAGAAGTAATAAATAAGTCCTTCCTGTTTACACTACTTCTCTTCAAAGCCTTCCCAATATCTTTTTCATTCCCATATGCCTCAGCAGTATCAATATGCCTATATCCCATATCTAAAGCTTTACTAACTAAATCAGCACATTCCTTTCCATTTAATTTCCAAGTTCCAAGTCCAACTCTCGGAATATCCGTTCCATCTGAAAGCTTTTTCATTTTTTCCATTTTAAATATCAACACAAGTATCTCCGTTCCAACATCTATTTTCCCCACAATCACAACCCATTGTCAAAACCTGAGCACAACTTATAATTTCAGGATTTCGATTGTATTCGCAAGAATCAACACAACTATTTGCAAACTCTCTCCACACCCCTCCAACTTCTTCACACGCTTGTTTCTCAACAACTACTGCATCTTGGTTCATAAATATAATCCCAGATATAACTACTAGCAACATCGCCAATACAATTCCAATCCCAAACAATATCTTTCTATTCATTTTCCTATCCCTAAATAAAAAAATTAAAAATTAAAAATTAAATTCTTGCAATTCCAAATACATTTCTAATAGCTACAATAATTGTAGCAGGTACAAAGATCAGCAACAATGACTCTAAAATCCTATCAAAAACAGGACTTACAGCGACTACATCTTGTCCAAATGCACTTGCAATTATCAAAACTGCGCCTGAAAGCAAGAAAGGTTCAACTTCTATATCTGTAACATTTAAGAACCCTACAATTACACCGATAACGACCAACACCCAAACCATAGGTTGAGTTAAAGCTCCAAGAGCTCCAAAAATGATCGCTAAAAGCACACCTGCTAAAAAGGCCCAGCCTCCGATTAAATTATTTTTCTTCTTCATTATACCTCCTTTCAAGAATTTCATTAAGCCTTACCTCCAAGAATCGGAACAAAACTAAAACCAGGATATTCATTAATCTTATTCTGCCCAGATTCTTTATCTAAAACTATAATACTATCCATAACCGGTGAAACAAAACGACCTCCAAAATTCAGATTGTTTTTTATAAGATTCTGAGGAATATCTTCAAAAGCCGCACTTACCAAAATCCTATCAAATTTTTCATTACCTAATTCCTCTAAAGCATTTCCATGAATAACACTAACATTAGAATAACCTCTTAATCTCGCCTTAGATTCGCTAACCAAATCATCTATTCTTTCAATCCCAACAATGTCCCCTGTTTTATTTAAATGAGATAATAAAGCTAAAACATAACCCGAACCAGAACCAATCTCTAAAATTCTTTGACCTTCCTTAACATTCAGTAAAGACAGCATAAACGCAATTGTGTAAGGCTGACTAATAGTCTGTCCTTGCCCAACCGGCAAAGGAACATCTAGGTAAGCACTTTCTCTTAATTCAATTGGAACAAACAAATCCCTTTCAACAGATTCAAAGGCTCCAACAAGTCTATCTGAAAAACCTCTATCCTTCAATCTATTTATCAAAAACTTCTTTTTTTCTTTTCTATCCATTTCTTTCTACAACCCATTTAATTAATTCATCATAAGAGGGATTTGCAATTGCATCTCTTGTTTCAGGATCAACAAAAGACGGAACAATAGTATCTCGAGGATTTCCGTCCTTTTCTAAAGCAGCTTCCTTTAAAACGTCAACATATGCTTTCCTAATTTCAACATTTTCAGGATGATGCCATGTCTCTTTTCTCACAATCTTCACACCCTCAGGAAAACCATTTTCATTTAACTCTTCTAACATCGCTCTTGAATAAGGACATTCCCTTCCATAAAACATTAATAATTCTTTATTCATTCTCCATACTCCCAAGTCCCATGAATATTACAAAACCCCCGAACCCTTAATTTAATCGGCTTCTCATTAAGATAAAAAGTTGCCCTCGCCTTGCTCGCAGGACTTAATTCTGCCCTTGCCAACAAAATTTTACCATCATAAATTTCAATCCAATTAATATAATGTTCATCCTCTGAAGGATGTTGTATCTCCCCAATCTTAATTTCTATAATAACTCCTGCAGTATTTTCAGAATCCTCTAACTCAATAATTGGAATATGTTTTTTTGCTAATTCACTATCTTCCTGATCCTCAGCCTGATTAAATTCCTTATTCATTACTAAAATAAGCCAACATGACTATTTATAACAAAGGGGTGTATCAAAAGACACCATTAAAGGTGTATATCGCCACACTACTATCTTTTATATAAATACCTCAATTTAATTTATTATGAGCTTACACATATTTGACAAAGACTTAGAAAAAGCAAACCTGTGGCTTCAAAAAGCCTAGTAACCATTTTCATAATAATACTAATAACCGATAGAATAATTAAAAAATTCT
>CAYOTW010000068.1:0-3713 GCA_964407005.1 Candidatus Woesearchaeota archaeon
CACATTTTATTTCCATTTCTTTATCTTGTACTCCATCCTCAACATTGATTTCCCTTTTGCAATATGGACAAGCAAAAGAATTATCTTTAGAGTTTTTAATTAAATCTCCCAAGGCACCTATATCTCTTTCTATTTCTTGTATTCTATCTTTCATTAATAACTCAAATTCTTTATCGTTTTTTATTTCTCTTTTCTTTTCTTTTAGCAGTCTAAGAATTTCTTCTTCTTTTATTTTTATTTCAGTTAGTTCTTCATTATGTTCTTGCCTTTGAGTCTCTTCTTGGTTAACAGATTCAACAATTCCCTCTACAAGTTTATGTAATGATTGATGTTCCAATACAGCAGAAATTGTAATTGATTTTAACTTTGTTTCTTTATCAAAGATGATTTTACTTCCACACTGTTCACAAAATTTTGTATCGGCGGGATTAAGATTATCACATTTCAAGCAAACGATAGTGCTTATTTCTTCAGAAACATTTTTATCTAATTTGCCTCCGCATTCTCTACAAAATTTTGTGTTCTCAAAATTCTCTGTTTGACATTTATTACAATAAATCATTTTATTATTTATTACTAAAAGTATTATTTAATCTTTTCTATAAAACAGGCTTTGTCCGGAATAGATTTTCAAACCGAAAATTAATTATAAAATAAGTGTATTGAAATAGCATGAATCTACAAAAACCCTTGCTAAATCAATACAATAATCAATTACAAAAAGAACTTATTAAACTTTTTCATTTATCCAATCTTCCACTTCACTTTAACCATAAAGGAAATAAACAATTTACAAACTTTCAAAGAATATCTTTGATTATAATTTTCCGTCGAGAAAATAAATCTATTAGGGATTTTCTGAGAAATTTGAATGAATCAAGATGGATTTCATGGCTTCAACTTCCGAAGATTCCTTCAAAAAGTACATTTCATGAATGGCTCGAACTTTTCAAAATGAAAACAATTAGAAAGCTTTTCTCTTTATTAAAACCAAAATCTCCGACGATAACTTCAATAGATGGAACAGGTGTTGATTCATATCATCGAAGCAGGCACTATGAAAAAAGAATTAAATCTGAGAAAATGCCTTATGCTAAAGCAGACTTGTTTGTAGATTGCTCGACGAAGAAAGTTATAGATTTCAGTCTAGTAAATAAACACCAACATGATATGGTCGCTGCCAAACAATTTGTAAAACGAAATAGTCTGAAAAAAATAAAAATCCTTTGTGATAAAGGTTATGATTCAGAAGAATTACATAGATTTGTAGTCGATAAAGGTGGAAAACTTTATGCCCCAGTTAGGCAAAGAAATAAGAGGAGCAATAAAAAATTTCCTAAAGGATATTACCGAAAACAATGTTTAGAACTTCCAGATTTTATTGGAAAAAGATCAATTATCGAGGCTATTAATGCAGTTTTAAAAAGAAGATTTATCAATTCATTAAGAAGTAAAAAAGGTTTCATGAAAAAAAGAGAATTTGCTTGGACAATGATTATTTATAATTTAGATAGAAAACTGAGATTTAGTGAAAAAGATCAACAAACTGAAATTTCTTTTTTTATTTTGATATCTGTTTTTTAGTTAATTCCGGACAAAGCCGTGCTATGCATTATATTTATAAATAATCTACAAATACTATTTAATAATGACAAATCAAATCTCAATTAATGAATCAGTTGTAGTAAATGGAGTGAATATCTATAACGGAAGAGAGAATACTGCAACATTTCATCCGGCAGAAGAAAATTCAGGATTATTTTTCTTAGTTAATGGAGAAAGAGTTCCAGCCAAACTCGATTTTGCAGAAAACAGAAGAAAAGCAATAGGGTTGGACAATGGGGAGGGAAGAATCCATTTAGTTGAGCATTTGCTTTCCGCAGTTTATGCCTTAGGAATTGATAATCTTGAGATTGAGTTATCAGATGGGGTTTGTCCAACAACTGATAATTGTGCACAAGAATATCTTGAAGCATTAAAAGACATTAGGGGCGCACAAACAGCGCCCAAAGAATTTTGGAAATATGTAGGGGATACTGAAACCCATATAAGAAACAATGAAAAAAGAAAACCAGATTGTTTGAAAGTGAATGGTCTTGATGATTTTGTAATTGATTATTTTGCATATTACCCGCATAAAGTTGTTGGAGAACAAAATTATAGATTTCAATTTGATGAAAATATTTATGCTGAAAGTGTAGCAAATGCTCGTTCTCCAGGATTCATAAAAAATGGGTTGTTCAAAAAGGCTTTTCTTTTTCTTGAAAGAGCGGGTGTTCATGGAATTAGTGAAAGAAATTATTTATTGATAACTTCGGAAAATGCAGAAAAATATGCAAACCCGGAAGAGTTTGGTGTAAGATATGGTGGACAAGAATTTGTGAGGCATAAAGTCTTGGATGTGATGGGAACTCTTGCTTTAACTGGAAGACAATTTAGAGATACTGAATTTAGGTTTGAGATGACAGGACATAGGTTTGATTTGTACGCATTAAAAAGACTATTTAGTGAGGGATGTTTTGTAGATTATGCCAATTAACTTTAATTTTCTTAGGACTTATTTTTTATTGGAATTCTCCTCGTGAAACAAAGCTGAGAATTTTTTCAGAGCTGGCAAGGATTTGGGAGAGAAGGGTGCAACCCTTCGAACTCTTTAAGCCCTGTTAAATACCCCGAGGGCTTTAGCCCGAGAACGCAGTGGGGCACGAAGTGAGTTCGAGACGCCTCTTTTTTGTATTTAGAAATAATATTTTTTGGGTGGGGCAAGTTGCATTATTGTAACTATGTAGTAGTTAATAATAGAAAGTTTTATAAAGAGTCAGATTCTTCTTAGTTTATGGCAAGGGTGAATTATATTCCATATGAGTATGGGAAAGATCCTCTAACTAAAAGGATTTTAGATTTAGAAAGGGAAGATCCCATGCAAAAGCGAATGAATGGGGCAACTCTCTTAGAAGGAAGAGCAGAAGAAATTCATCAAGTAGTTTTGGCGAAAATTCAAGATTATTTTCCTAAATTAGAAAGACAATGTTTTGAAAAAATGGAAACAGACGGATTAGGTTGTCTTTTGAAAGATGCAAGAGAAGTGCATCATCCTCTTATTAATCGAATGGTTACAAGATTATTAAGAAGTTCTCAATTTGATTATTTTAGAACACATAATATTCAAGAGGGAATTAGTGTAACTCCAGAAGACTTTTTAGCAAATGTTATCGCTCATGAATATGGTCATATCGCCCTTGATGAATTTCTTTATCCAAAAATGAGTCCTTCGAGTTATGGTAATGACCATATTTTTAAGCCGCTTAGAAATTTAAGAACCTTTTCTTCTTGGTCTAAAGAAAGAGAAAATGATGAAGCATTCGCCTATTGGTTTGGAGATTCTGTTAGTCAAACTAAATCAAAGATTGATAATCTTGTGCCACAGGGTGATGCGATAGATTCTTCAAGATTTAGAAGGATTTATGAGGACTTAGCTTCTCTTTCAGTTGAGCAAGGCGTTAGTTATGTTCTTAATCCAGTGATTCTAGCAGAGATACTTGATGTTAAGGCAACTTGCATTAAATAAGAAAATTCTGAAAGAATTTTCCTAATAGGGTGGGAGAAAAAATATTATTTCCTAATTTTTAATTCTAAATTTTGAGGCGTCTCGAATTGCTGATAACATCGGGGATAAGGAAAGTTCTTCTGACCTCGAGACTGGAGCGGAACCT
>CAYOTW010000069.1:0-3692 GCA_964407005.1 Candidatus Woesearchaeota archaeon
CTTCGCTTCGACCCAAATGCCCTTCGGGCACTTCGCTGTTGGCCGGGACGTTAGGCGAAATAAATTTGCACCCTAAGAAAAAGATATGGCGTCGGCGGAAGAGAATGCAGAGAAACCACAAACAAGGAAAGAAACAATGCTGAGAAGGAGAACTGTTAATTGGCAATGGGGAGATATTGATTCAGAAGATGTCTTTGAACAATTGGGAGACGGATATTCAAAATACCCACTGTCTATTGAAGAGCAACTTTCGGCAATTCTGAAATTGACACAATTATATTGTCCCTTGAAACTGATTGATATTGGATGTGGATATGGTAATCAGGCAATTGAGTTTGCTAAAAAGGGTTGCGAAGTAGCAGGGATAGACTTGTCAAGGCGATCAATAGCAAAGGCAATTAGTAACGCAGAAACCAATCATGTCAATATAGATTTTAAGGCCTGCCGAGCGGCAGAGATAACAGAATCAGGAAAATTTGATTTAGCAATATCTTTGTGGCATACTCTTGGGTTTATGGCTGAAGACGAAGTTCGAGCCCATTTTCAAGGAATTGGAAAATGCATTAGATCAAAAGGAAAGTATTTTTTGCATTTGGCCGATTGTATGGGCGAATCGGCAGAATTGAAACCTAGAAAAAACTGGAGAGACCGTGGCGACAAACTTATTATGAGTGAAAGACATTCGGAAGGATTATATCGAATTGAAACCTGCTTGGTGGTTGATATTGAGAGGGATGAGATTATCACATTTATTGACAAGAAAAGATGGTATTCATTATCTGAGATTGCGTCATTTATTGACAATGCAGGTATGAGCATAGATAAGTTGTATTCAGACTGGAATGGGACTCCTGGAAATGCAGCTGATAAAACGATCATTGTATGTACTAAAAACTGAATTGAAATGCTACTTGCCATCCGAACACAAGAGAAAGCCGCCGGCAAGAAAAAGAGGGTGCAAATTTACGTCGCATAACAGCGCAACTACGCCAGCCTCAAAGCAGGCCAGCGTAGATTGCGCGGGACGTTAGGCGCAATTAGCCCAATGCAATGCTTTATAGACGCCGCCGAAAAGAAAGAAGAAGATTAAACGCAATCGCGCCCAATGAAGGTTGTTTCTTTGATCTCTATTAAATGTTAAAGGAACAATAATGAAGTATGATAAAGGACATCCTTATGCCTTCCGGACATGGATTAGGCAGTATTTGCCTTGGTTCTTAATCAATTTGGGAATCGCTAGAAAAAAAGAAGATTGTGAGAAAGTTGGTGCAAAACACTTCTGGTATTGTATGGACGAGAAGAATAGCGCATGTTATCATTGTAAAGTTGTTAAACCAGGCAAGTTGTGGAATAAATCAACATGAAAAGCGATGACCTTGATATCCACGACAGCATTTTATTGAAGGTTGAGGAAAATTGCGATTCTGACACCTTAATATTTCATATTGAATTCCCAGAGAATTGGGAAAGCAATAAATTTATAAATGCAAAGCTGATTTTTGAAAATATGATTGGTTATGAAATACATGAGGGACCATTTTCCGGATGCCCTACAATATTGGAGATTAGGGAAGATGGAAATCGAGAGGATTTTGCGTTTAAAAGGACTAAAGTTGTTTTAGAAACAAATGCAGGTTACAGAACATTGTATTGCAGCAATATCCTTTTAGAAAAGGTCTAATTTCTCTTTATTCTTGAAATTGAATGCCGAAATACCAAATGACTTAAATCATTAGGTGGGCGCGAGAAATACAGAAATGCAGAAAGATGAATCGGCGGCGAAAAGAAACACTATGGTAGGCATTGGGGCAACTGCGCCTAACAGCAAAAAGCCAAAATGCCTGCCGCAGGCGCAACACAGGCACTTCGGCTATTTTGCACGACGTTGTTTGCAATATGGTTTTCCAATGGTGGTAGCAAGAATTAATCATAGGCGGGGCTAAAAGACAAAGATGAGAATACGAAAAGCAGAACCGAAAGATGCAAAAAAATTAGCACAAATACACATCGATTCATGGAAAGTCGCATATAGAGGACTGGTGCCAGATAACATTTTAGAAAAATTGAATTATGACAAAAGAAAAATTGGATTCAAAGAAGCATTAGAAAAAGAACTTGAAGAAACATATATTGCTGAAGATAAAAATGAATTCTTTGGATTTGTGACAATTGGAAAGTGTCGTGATGAAGATTTAGATTGTTCAAGCGTAGCTGAACTTTGGGGAATATATCTTGATCCTAAATGTTGGAGAAGAGGTATCGGTTCTTCTCTTTTCTCATTTGTAGAAGATAAGTTTATAAGTCGTGGCTACCATGAATATGTACTTTGGGCATTCGAAGGTAATATTTGTGGAGATTTGTTTTACCGTGCGATGGGACATATACCTGATGGTGCACGGAAAGTTCTCAGACGCGGAAAAGATTTGAATGTAATCAGGTATAAGAAAGTATTAACACATTGAGAAAAGGGACAAAGACGCCCCGCTGAAAAAGCATTGGAAAACCATACAGCAAACAACAGCAAGAAGCCAAAATGCCTGCCGCAGGCGCAACACAGGCACTTCGGCTGTTTTGCGTCCCGTTGTGCGCCATTGTGCCGCCCCCTGCTTTGCTGGAATTTAAAGTTGATTTGAAGCTGGTGGTAGGTTCAGCGTCGGCATTTTGTGAAGCTAAATATGGAGTTTGGCGAGTTGTACAAAATGCCGTCGCTGAACATCGAGATTCGTAATCGCAAAGCAGTGGGCGTCCCAACAGCGCACAACAGGCCAACCGCGGCTCCGCTTCGCTTCGACCCAAATGCCCTTCGGGCACTTCGCTGTTGGCCGGGACGTTAGGCGAAATGTTTACCGAGGAAGAAAAGGCCCGCGCGGAAAAAGAATAAGAAGAATATAACAGAAATTCAACATACAGCAGATGGAGACAATTATGAAAAGGACCTTAAAATATACTATTGCATTATTATCAATCTGCCTGATATTATCGTGTGCAGCTACTATTGATCTTTCAACACTTGACAATAAGACTGATTCCTCCTATAGCAATCTAATTGGTTGCTATGACATGTATTCAATGTTCTTCAACGATGCAGAACTGAAAAATGAAAAGTTAAACTTTGATACAAGTACAAACAAATACTATATCGAAATACTTGACAATGATTGGTTCCTAAACTGGAAAGCGAAGGGTGGAAATCTTATTGATTGCAGAAGAGGAAAATGGGGCATAAAAGATTCAACGATATATTTCAATTATCTACAACAAGTAAGCATGATCAACAAGGATACAATAATTTGGAAAAATAATGTTTATTGGGCAAATTGGAAATTAAAGAAAGCAACTGAAAATGCAGTAATAGTTAATGCTAATTTCAATCTGCATAAATGCAAACCGATAGAGAATGAATTTATTATTAAATGCAAACAAAGCTTTCCGGAATAGCAATCATCAATAGGTATGATTAAGTTAATCGAATGGTAAACAAAACAGTATGATAAAAGAGGGAGAAGTAAAAGAGCGCGGGCCCGAAATCGAAGAACCTCGGCAAACACATCGCCTAACACGGCAAGCCCAAAATTTTTGCGAAGTTGATTAATGTAGCAAGATTATTATAGTCGCAAAAACTTCGGGCGAGTTGCCGGGAACGTTAGGCGAAATACTCAGCCTGCCATAAGACAGAATAATGGCGCGCAGAA
>CAYOTW010000070.1:0-3682 GCA_964407005.1 Candidatus Woesearchaeota archaeon
AAATTGGATTTAATATAGCGTACTGCTAAATTAATTTGGTTAAACATCCTTATTTTTGGGTAGAATAATTCTTTCTCGATTTTATTTATATCTCTAAGTGTCCAACATTCTCCCTCTCTTACATATTCCATTTTTGGTTCTTCTTTATTTTCCATTTTGATTATTTGCCCCTGCCCACCACAGGGGACTTTTAAAATGAGTAAGGCAGAGTGCCTTGGTGAGTGAAAGGTATATCTAATAATTTAAAATATTTAAAGTTTATAAAACTTTCTATTCTTTAGGAGATAATATTTCATTAAATCCTTCAAATAAGCTTTTTGCCAGATCGTTTACAATTTGTGCCGGATTTTTGAGCATTTCTGCTTTTTGTTCTTTTTCAGCATTTGTCAATACTACTTCATATAAATTCACAGCATCTACAAACCTATTGCCTAAATCTACTTTTGGCCTGTCATCTGGCCTTGTTTCTGTTTTTTGAAAGCTATTTTTATCTAGTTTTACTTTTGTTATAACTTCGCCTCTGTCAGTTTTGCTTGTTTCTGTTATCTCTGCTTCAAATGGCTCTTTGCCTTTTGTGAATTTATACACTTGTTCGTTTATGGATTTTGTTGATCCATCTTCTAATGAAAAATAGCAACCATACTGGCTTTTTCCTACTTTGTTTACTTTCATTTTACCTCCTCTAATTTAATTTGAGCAATATTTGCCAATCTTATATAACCTGCTTCGATTGATTGGTCTGACAAATCATTTCTCGCAATACACATATCTATTGTGGACTTCATTAATAATGTTTTGTTTTGAGTTTGGAGAGTTTTAAGCCATTCTGAGCTTGTTTCTTTGTTTTGAGGGTAATTTACCGGCTCTATCTTATTTAATTGAATCTGGTCTTCCTGTGTGGGCGAGGTGCTCGTTCTTTTGATGCTCAGTATCTTTTTGATGTTGTAGAATACTCTTTGTCCGCTTGGTTTTTCTTCAAATTCAAATTCAATCTCATCTCCTATTTCGGCAGGAGCAGATCCCCAGCCGTTAAACCAAATTCCCATATGTTCATGGCTGTCAAGTATTAGTCCATATTTTTTGCCTTTGTCGGTTTCTTGGGGAGTTAATTTTTCTATTTTGCCTTTGGCTTTTTTAAGTTTGTCTTGAGTTATTTTGTAGTCTTCCATGCTCTTACTAATATTTCTCCTAACTGGATTAGTTCTAATTTAGTTATGGTTTTTTTTCCGGCTTCTAAAGTGGCTTCTAAATAATCCAAATCATCTTTTTCCATAAAAAAACTTATGTGTTCTTTGCCTTTATTTGGATTCGTCGGTTTCATATAGCCCCTCTGCTTTTAGTTCTTCTATTTGTTTTTTGAGGTCTTTTGCATCTTCAAAATACAATTTGAATCTATTACCTGCTTTTCCAAATTCTTTAGAATTGGCTTTTTTTGTTTCGTTTACAACATAGGTTGTATTTTGGTCTGTTTTCATTTGAACTTCCTAAAATTTATATGTTGTATACATTCCTCACAGCAAAGAATTTCTTTTTCTTTTTCATAAGAATCTTTTGTTTCTCTCAAAATCCTTACCAAATAGGGAGTTTCTTTTTCTTTTCTACATACATGACATTTCATTCTGCCTCCTGCATAATTTAGTTATGTTTCTGTCTGTTTGTTTTTGCATCCAAAAAACTGGATAAAATCTTTTCATAACTTCTTCGGCTTCAAAATAAATCTTTGCTTCATCTATTAATTGTTGAGCGTTCATTTGCCCTCCAATTCAGAATTAATATATTCTTTTACCGGAATTTCCTCATTTAGTTGTTTTGCTTCTTCAGCACTCATTTCATTTTTCATTTTTTTCTCCATAGGTTTTCGTGTTTGCCTATTTAATTAATAATTTTAAATATTTAAAGTTTATAAATGTTTTGGTTTTAGTAATTTGATTGATTTTAGGTGTTTACCGTCGATAACTAAATTATTTGTCTTAAATTTGTTTCCAGACAACATAAAATCTCCTGCTTTTTTTATGGCACTTTTTTGTTTAAATGTTTCTGTATCAATCCATCCGGCTACTCTGTATTTTCCGTGATTGCCTTCGTTGGGGTTATACAAAACAAAGATATATCCATCTGGGCTATAATTTTGAAAAATAGGCACAAGAAATTCAAATTTGTTTTTGGCTTTAATTATTGTCTTGAAACATTTAATATCATATTTTTTGTTGTTTATAATTATATCATGTCCGCCATCAAAACCTTTTTCTTGGTTTATCGATTGTTGAAAATATTTGTTGATCAAAATTTCTGAAATTGTTCCAAATAGTTTTTCAAAAAAACTTCCATCAAATTCTCCTCGTTTGTCTGTAAATTTCTTTTTTACGAGATTTCTTGCAAAATGAACCTCTTCAGCAGTCGGTTCGAGTATTACCAATCTTCCGTGTGAGGTATTTAATTAGTTCAAAATGTCGTTGGATTAGTTCTGACAAAAAACCTTTAGGAAAATTATCATACCAATCTTTGAAAGATATTGCTTCACAAACATATTCAGATAATTTTCCTTGGCTTTGTTTGATCCGCAATTTGTTTATTATTTCTTGGGAAAGTTTATTTGTAGATAATGAAAAAGTAGGTTTGTCCCTCATTTTGTTTGGCTTGTGTCTGTCTGCCAAATGGGGGGCTGTAAAATTATTAATTCTTAAATCCTCTGTATAAGTTTTTTTTGGAAATTCTGGGTTTTTGTTGTTTTTGTCCATTTTTTTGTGTTTTTTGGAGGTTATTTAGGTTTTTTTGTTGGTCTTTGGATTAAGTTTACTACTTTCAATTTTTTAAAAAAAAAACCGAAAAACTACATTTGCCCTCCAAAACATAATGTCTTAGGCTTCGGATAGTTCCATTGGCTTGTGGCAGATGTATAGAAAGGGTCACCTAATTGGAATACGAAAAGAAATTGTTTTTTATAAACCTCCTCAAACGAGGGCACGTCGTTCACTTTCTCGACACATTTAGTTATATCGCCTGATTCCATAGGAAAATTAAAACTTTTATCTTTTTAAAACTTTTGTTTTTTAAAAGGTGAGGGGAATGAAACCAGGTAAGAATCTACCCCTCTTTTATTTAAAAACTTTAACCTTTATAAACCTTACCCTACCAAAACAGATTGCTCATAACATCCCGTATCGTTATAAACTCCGCCCTGTAAATTTGTTCTATATAGTTTGTATGTTGAAGAATTGGGAGTTTGGCTTATTCCTGAACGATTAAGAATTTTTGTGATGTTTAGAGTGATCTTTGTTTGTTCGTTAGCAGTTGTTTGATTAACCCTCAAATAAATCCTTGTAGTGTTTTCATAAAATCTTCTTGCAAAATTAAATAAGTTCAATTGGTTTTTCACTACTTGTCCAAAATATCCCTTTTCTGCAATTAAAGACAAAGCATAACTTGTATTTTTTGCTGTTGCCATATTTTGGTCTGCTAAAAAACTGCTATCACATGAAGAATTAAAGACCGGCACTTCGGCTCCAAATCCAAAATCTAAAAACCAAATGCTATTGTTTGTGCTGACTTTTGGATAAAATAATATTTCTGCGGGACCTACATTTAGATAAGTTTCTAAAATAACTTCAGTAGCATCAATTATTGGGCTGTAAAATTGATTTGAATCACTTAATAATCTAAACTCAGGCAATATATTTGTAGT
>CAYOTW010000071.1:0-2958 GCA_964407005.1 Candidatus Woesearchaeota archaeon
AACTATTTGAAAACTTTAATCTTAAGATTCCTAAAAACAAAAAAGTAGCACTAGTCGGCCACTCTGGCTGTGGAAAATCAACACTAATAAAACTACTTTACAGACTTTATGATGTAGACTCAGGAAGTATAAAAGTTGACAAACAAGACATAAGAGATGTAAAACAAGAATCACTAAGAGAAGCTATGTCAATAGTCCCACAAGAACCAATCCTATTCGACGACACTATCTACAATAATATAAAATTCTCTAATCCTCATGCATCGAGAAAAGAAATAATGCAAGCAATAAAATTTGCACAACTAGATAGGGTTATTGAAAATTTTCCTAAAAAAGAAAATACAATCGTGGGAGAAAGAGGAGTCAAACTTTCAGGAGGAGAAAAACAAAGAGTATCAATAGCAAGAGCAATCCTAACTAATAAAAAAATACTTGTTTTAGACGAAGCAACCTCCGCCCTAGACTCAAAAACAGAATGGGAAATCCAAAAAGATCTAGAAAAACTTATGAAAAACAGAACCTCAATAATCATTGCCCACAGACTATCCACAATTATGAACGCAGATATAATAGTAGTAATGAAGGACGGAAAAATAATACAAAAAGGAACACACAGAGAATTAATAACAGAGGGAGGAGAATATCAAAACCTATGGAACTTCCAAAAAGGAGGATACATAGAATAAAAATTAAGATATAACTTTTAAATCTGATAAAACCCGCAAAACATAAAAACTTCTCTTCAATAAGAAGAATATGGGAAAAAAGGGATCTCTCCGATCATTGCAACTGTTTTAATTTTATTGCTCGTCGTCACAGGCATAACCATTATCTGGATATCTGTTCAAGGAATTTTTCAACAATCTTTATCTACAGAATTGCCTTCAATGTGGATTGACACATCAGAAGGATATACTGCATTTGACGCCAGGAAAAACGTAACTTGTGTAAAAGTTAAACGAGGCTCAGACTCCATAGATATCGATCAAATCCAATTCCTATTTTACACAAAAAAAGGAACTCAAGAAAAATTTAGACCCTCTTTTAAAACCAATTCTCAAATTCCTCAAAAAAACGAAGGCAAAGTCTATTGTTTCAACCACACTTCTGAAAAAATTTTAACCCCTCCTACAAAAATCGCCATTGCTGCACTCTTAAGTTCAGGTAAACTAACAAACATTCTAAGCGAGATTAGAATACCAGAATCCAATCTTTATTCATTAGATAAATTAGATTTTGCACAAATATTATACTATCCCCCAATTTCGTCGAATATTGGAATAATCCCCCAACCAAAACAAGTTTACAAAATATCCAAAGAAAAAATTAAATTAAACAACTCTTGGTCAATTTACTCTGAAGATGAATTTGCCCCACAATATATAAATTCACAAACAACCCTTGATTTAGAAATAAAACAAAGTCTAGAAGAAAACCAAATAATTATAGGAAATCCAGAAACAAATTCAAATATTCGAGATTTAATCCCCGAGGCAAACCTAAGTGAAATACAAAAAATCCAGAACAGGGCTATTCAATTTTTATCAAACCAAACAAAATATTTATATTATCTGAAAACATAAAAGGAAGATTCTATGGGATAGTTACGCTTTCTGAATTATTAAAACAAAATTTAGAATTAAACTCAATTAAAATTAATGATTGGCCAGATATGAAAATTAGAGGAATGCATACAATTAATTATGGAATTGAGGATAAAGAACTTATCGACCTGCTAACAAGATATAAATATAATATGGTCACCTCTCATGGAAACTTTAACACAATAACAAAAAAATCAAAAGAAAGACCTATAGAAGAATCTAAAGACATGTACAACTATTTAGAACAAAGGCAATTTTTTACAACACTACTTGCATCTACAATAACTCTTGCAAAACAAGATCCCAACCTATATTCTGGAATGAACGCACACAATATTTCATTAAAATTTATAGATCAAAAAGCAGTACCTCTAGACGAAGATACAATTAATATAAAAAATCCAGACTTTGAAGAGATCTCTGAATCAGATAACCTCCCAGAATATTGGAAAGTTGTAGATGGAAAAAAGGAATCAAAATGGGAACTAGATTGTAAAACAAGGCAGTCTGGAGAGTGTTCAATGAAACTAACACTTGAAAGTGAGCAAAACTCAGATTCTTCAGACTATTTAATTCCAACAGAAGAATACACTATCTCACAAAATCACACCTATGTCCTAAGCTTTTGGGCTAAAAGAGAAAGCGAGCCAAGCGATTCCAAAGGTCCTCAAGCAACAATTGTTATAAAAAATGAAACTAACAACATCCAAACATTTTCTCAAGTTGTAGAAGATAGTTCAAATGAATGGAAAAAATATTCCATTCCCTTCCATACAATAAGAGCAAAAAATATATCTTTTTATATAAGGGCACAAACACAAGATTCCTTAAAAATATGGTTTGATAATATAAGTCTTAAAAGAATAGATAACGCTCTTGTGAATCTTGTAAACTCCAGTTCTTCAAAAATCCAACTTTGGAACAAACAAAGAACAGTAAAATACACCGAAGGAGAAGATTATACAATAAACACAGAAGGAGAAATAACAAAAAACAATGACCAGGGTCAAAACACAATACTAAACCCATCATACGGCAAAAAAACAATAATTACAAGAATCCCCGAAGGAAAAATCTCTGAAGGAGAAGAAGTTGTAGCAAATTATGACTACATAATTACATTTGATACATCAAAAGAAAGCCAATGGAGTTCATTCTCAGATCCCCTAATATATGAAAGATTTGAAAAAGAAATAATACAAAAAAACGCAGAACATTTTACCCCAGATTACACATTTCTTTTATTTGATGAAGTAAGGGGGATAAACAGAGATAGCAGAGCAAGAAAGTTAGGACTAACAAACCATGAACTAATCTCTTACTTTCTAAAGAACACAACAGACACAATTAAAAA
>CAYOTW010000071.1:2968-3591 GCA_964407005.1 Candidatus Woesearchaeota archaeon
GCCAAACACCCAAATAATCTTATGGGACGATATGATAAACCCATTACATAATGCAGGAGGGAATTATCAAATAAGATACGGAGGGCCATTAGGATCTTCAGAAGAATCATTAGATAGTTTAAATAAAAATATTTTTCCAATCTGTTGGTGGTATTCTTCAGATGACAGCAAGAATAAAATGAAGTACACTCCAAGATTATATAAAAAACTAAACATTAATTTTATTGGAGGCCCGGGCACCTGGGATAAAAAAAATATAAAAATATGGAGCTATATTGCAGAAAAAGAAAATCTTCAAGGATTATTAGGACATAATTTCCGAAACAATCCCGAAACTCCAACAATTGCAGCAAAATATTTTTGGAATACCCTAAAAGAAAATCCCGGAATAGATTTATGTGGGGAAGATTTACAAAGCGACAAATATAATTGTGGAAGTTGCGGCAATGTCTGCTTTTTACCTCATTCATATGAGTCATGTGTTGAAGGAAAATGCCAGCTAGACAGCTGTCACAAAGGTTATTCTAATTTAGATGAAAATATTGAAAATGGTTGTGAAAATAAAAATTAAAAACCTTTAAAAACAAATAAAACATTATAAAAACATGGCAAAGAAAAAAGTG
>CAYOTW010000072.1:0-3322 GCA_964407005.1 Candidatus Woesearchaeota archaeon
TCAAGAAGTAGGTAAAAGTATTTAAAAATTTGGGTTTATAAATTTTTGGTTTTAGTGAGCTGTAAACTTAACGTCACCTAAAATAATAAAAAAATTTATTTTTTCTTTCTTTTCTTACCATAAATTCTAGAATAATTTATGTTATATCTTTTAGTTTTTCCTCTTTTTTTTATTGTCTTTGTTCTGCTAGTAGTTTTTTTTCTAGGTTTTGATTTCTTTTTTGTAGTCATTTTAAATTTCTTTCAATATTCCTTTTTTAACTAATTCTTTTAAATATTTCCTTACTGTTACGTAAGAAAAACCTGTCTCTTTTGATATTTCATGGGTAGACATAAACCCTCCTTTTTTATGTAAAATCCTAATGATTTCCCTTTCTTTTGAACTAAGTGCTTTCTTTTTCTTCTTCGTCATCTTTTAGATATATAACAAGTTTTGATTTATTTATTTTTTCCTTTGTCTCCTGTGTTTTTGGGTTAAAAACCATAACAAATTCTTTTTCTTTATTTAAATCTGATTTTAAAGATAAAGATTTAGGAATTTTCAAAGAGAATTGTTTTGTAGATTTATCATATAAGGGATTTTTTCTAATAGCAAATTCTTCTATCCCATTCTCTAAAACTTCTCGGGCTTCTTTGTAAACTTCTTCTGACATAGTCTCTTTATTTATATTTTATTAATATTAAATAGTCTTTTTATTATTTAAATGTTTCGGTATTAAATAAAAAATAGACTAAATATTGTTCAAAAACCAAAAGATTTAAATACTAGGAGATACTATATTTAATAATAGATAGACTAAATATTTATTAAATAAACAAAAAAGCCGACGGTCAGGAGCGACCGCCTTGAAAACAACCGCTCCCAACCTAAAATGAAAAGTAATGCAAGAAATAAAAAACTTTCGCAATACACAGAAAGCACTGATAAACATAAATGTAAATGTGTTTTTTGTAAATCGAAAAACTACATCAAGAAAGGTAAAAGAAAAACAGAAAACAGAGGCAAAATCCAAAAGTATTTTTGCAAAGATTGTCAAAAGTATTTTACCGAAGATGACGGTTTTTACAGAATGCGTAATTCTTCTCAAACAATTTCTATGAGTGTAGATATGTATTTAAGCAATTTATCCTCAAGAAAAATGAGAAATCAGCTTAAAAGACATTTCTTAAATAAAGTTAGTCACGTTACAATTTTACACTGGGTTAGAAAATTCTCTCTTAAAGTCCATAATTTTGTAGAGAAACTAAAATATAAATTAGGAAAATCTTATTATGCAGATGAGACTTTTATTAATAGAGAGGGAAGAGATGATAGGTTTTGGTGTTGTGTAGATTGGGATACAAGAATGATTACAGGTATTCATTACAGCCAGTCAGGAAATATAAAAGAAGCTCAAGAATTTATTAAAAAATCTGTTAAAAAAGGAAAACCAAAATTTATTCAAACAGATTCAGCTCAATTTTATCCTAAAGCATTCAAAAAGTTATTTTATAGTAATAAGTTAGGAGTTAGAGGCGGTCTAAAAGTAGAGCATAAAATACAGAATGTTCAAAAAACAAGAATACATAATTATAAAATTGAAACTGTTTTTATGAAAATAAAAGATAGGGTTAAGGATTTTAGAGGATTAAAATCTCTTTGGTCTGCTCCTTTGATTATGGCTGGTTTAACTATTCAGCATAATTTTATAGAAGAACATACAACAACAGGGGAAAACCCTTGCTCTCTTGCAGGACAGGATTTAGATTTAGGAGATAATAGGTGGTTAGGATTAATTAAATTAGCAAGTAAAAATATTTAAAATGGGAAAATCTAATGTATATCATAAAGAAAAAATGAGGACAGAACATAAGGTTATTCGTGGGGATTGTATAGAAGAATTGAAAAAACTTCCAGATGAAAGTATAGACCTGATTGTCACAGACCCTCCTTTTAATATTGGAAAGGATTATGGAAAGTATAAAGACAGGATGAATAAAAGCGAATATATTGAATGGTGTAAAGAATGGCTCGAAGAATGTGTGAGGGTTTTGAAAGATGGAGCGGCCTTATATCTTTTTAACTACCCTGAAAATAATGCTTATCTTGTACCTTTTTTAGATGAAAAGATGACTTTTAAACGTTGGATGACTTGGCATTATCCTACAAATACAGGAATGTCTCCAACAAATTTCACAAGAAGCCAGCATTCAATTTTATTTTATATTAAAGGAAAAAAGCCAAAGGTGTTTAATAAGAATGATATTGCTGAACCATACAGAAATCCCACGGACAAGAGAATAAGGAAATTAATTGAGAACGGAAGCAAAGGAAAAACTCCTTATGATGTTTTTCAATTCAATATGGTTAAGAACGTAAGTAAGGAAAAGACCAAACATCCTTGCCAATTACCTCCAGAACTAATAAAGATATTTATTAAAGCTAGTTCTAGTGAAGGAGACTGGGTTTTAGATCCTTTTGGGGGAAGTTTTACAACCGCTGCCGCAGCAAAAGAATTAGACAGGAATAGTATAAGCATGGAGATAAGCGAAGAGTTTTGTGAAATTGGAAGAAATAGACTAAAAAAAGTAGCTCCCCTAAAAGACTTTGAATAGACATGTGTCTTTTGTTTAAACTTTCTCTCTCATTAGTTTTACAGATTTTTTTGGTTTTTTAACGTCCCCTACAAAAATAAACATTTTTTGTTTACCTTTTTCTCCCTTATATTCCTCTGGATTTTCCCTTACAATATCATTTTTTAGTTCATAAATTTGATCTTTCTTAAATGAAGGAGCATAATAATCTTTTCCTTTTTGCATAGAGGAAATCCATAAATTTTTTTCTCTATTCATATCTATAAGACAAACAAAAAATTCATCAAAATCATCGTTTCTCGAGACCATTAAATGCCATGAAGCCCTTTTACTAAATTCTCCTCCCCTCCAAACTTGTCCGGAAGTTACTTTAATTTCCATAGGCATATTTATTTTTGTGAATAATAAATCAGGATCATTATCACTTTTTGCATTTTTAACTTCATAACCTAAATGCTTTGTAAAAACCTTTGCTGAAATTTGCTCTAATAAATTACTAAATGTTTCAGATTGTATTTTCCCACTTAATTTTACATCATATTTTTCTTTGAAACTTTTTGTAAAAAACTGCATGGCTTCTGCGCCTTCTCTTAAAATTTCTAAAATCATTTCTCTTGTTATTCCAAAAGGGTTCTCTTCCATATTTAATTAAACAAAACCAACCTTAAAAAAGTGACGTTAAGTTTACAGCTCAGGTTTTAGAGTTCTTTTTTAGATAATATTTTTTCTGCTTCTTTTTGATAAATTAA
>CAYOTW010000073.1:0-3297 GCA_964407005.1 Candidatus Woesearchaeota archaeon
CGTGTGGAACTGGAGGATTTTTGACTTGTACTTTAGATAATTTAAGAAAAGAAATTGATAGTGTTGAAGATCTTCAGAAGTTAGGAAAAAATATTAGGGGGATAGAGAAAAAACCAATGCCTCATTTGCTTTGTATGACTAATTTAATGTTGCATGATATTGAAGAACCAAATATTAAACATGATAATTCTTTGTCTAAACCTTTGAGAGAATATTCTGCAAAAGAGATGGTAGATGTTGTTGTAACTAATCCTCCTTTCGGTGGGGCTGAAGAAGAAGGTATTGAGAATAATTTTCCCTCTGAATTTCAAACAAGAGAGACAGCTGATTTGTTTTTAGTTTTAATTATGAAATTATTAAGAGAAGAGGGGAGGTGTGGTTTAGTTCTTCCAGACGGATTTTTATTTGGAGAAGGTGTTAAGACAAGGATAAAAGAAAAACTTTTAACAGAATTTAATTTACATACTATTGTTAGATTGCCGAATGGGGTTTTTAATCCATACACAGGGATTAGAACAAACTTGCTTTTCTTTGAAAAAGGAAAACCTACAAAAGAGATTTGGTATTTTGAGCATCCGCTTCCAGAAGGATATAAGACTTATAATAAAAGTAAGCCAATTCAGATTAAGGAATTTGATTTAGAAAAAGAATGGTGGAATGACAGAGGTAATAAGAAGTTTGAAAAATATTGTTGGAAGGTTGGCATTGATGAGATCAAGAAGAAGAATTTTAATTTAGATATAAATAATCCTAGTGTAAAAGATGAAGAAGATTTGTTGAGTAGTAAGGAGATTTTGGAGAAGTTGGAGAAGAGTTTTGAAGAGAGTCGGGAGTTGATTGGGAAAATTAAGGGGGAGATTTAGAGGAATGAAAATCATAAATAAGACAAAAGTAAACATTTATAAATTTCAAAACACTATTAATAATAATTTAAGTCCCCGGTGTTACCCTCTTCGGAGGATATGCCGGGTTTCCTATTCACTTTTTCTTGGAGGTTTTGTATTATGAAAAAAGCAATTGTTTTTGTTGATGCTAATAATTGGTATCATAATCTAAAAAAATGGTTTAAGCCAAGCGATATTGATATTAAAAAAGTTGTAGATTTGATTGCAGAAAAAAAGAGTTTTGATATACTTGAAATTCGTTGGTATGCTTCTGTTCCAGACATCGAAGATAATAAAATTAATTATATTAGGCATATGAATTTTTTAAGTAGTTTAAAAAAAAGAGGAATAAAGATTATTACAAGAAAACTTCAGAAGTTATCTACAAGAGAATTAAAAAAGAAAAGAGAAGATTTGTTAAATTCCTGGGATTTATGTAAATTTTGTAAGCCAATAGTTGAAGAAAGTTTTTTAGATGTTGCAGACCATAATCAAAAAGAAAAAGGGATTGATGTTTGGATTGCAATTGATATGGTTAAAGAAGCAATAAATAATAAAATTGATTGCGCTATTTTAATTTCTGGTGACGCAGATTTTGTCCCTGCTTTTAATTTGATTAAAGAAATTGGAAAAGAGATATTAAGCTCTTCTGTTCCTAGAGGATATTCAAATGAAATAAGGCAAAAGTTTCCTTATCTTATATTAAATAGAGAAACATTAAATAAATGTCAAAGAGATTGGAAAGAAATTAAAAAATGAAAACTAAACTTGGATTAAATTGTACTTTTGAATTTACAAGATTGGGGAAAGATTCTCAAGCACACCATTATTCTTATTTAATGAGAAAGGATAAGAAAAATCAGTTAAAGTCTTATGTTGAGATAAATTTAGAGGATATTGAAAAATGGTTAAAAAAATAAAAAATGTACCAATGAACACTACAAAGAGTGCCGCAACCCTGGGTTGCCCCTCTGGATTCAGCCGAAGCCTACCCGATGAACTAACTAGCTGTTGGTACAATAATTACAAGTGTTACATTAATTTAAATGTTTCGGTTGAGGGAGGATTTGGGAGATGGTAAAAAGAAAATTGAGGAAGGGAGTTTAGGGAGATGGAAGTAAAGAAAGCTTTTCAAGTATTAATTTATGGAATAATTTTAGTTGTGTTGGTTGGCTCTCTAATAGGCTTATCTGTAAAAGCAATTGACAATCTTGTAAATTTCTTTATTTCGGTTGGGCTTGGTTTAGTTTTTTCTGCAATCTCTGGAAAATTAATTGAATTATTTTCTGATGACAAATTAAAAGAAATTTTTTGGACACTTGAATTTGAAATTTTGGGATATGATTTAGAAGTACCTATTTCGTTATTTGCAATTTTTACAATTATAATTAAATTGTGGTTGTTTGGTTAAACAATGATAGAAATAAAAGAGACAGAAAAGGGAAAGGCAATAATTCAGTTAGCCCAGATTATTATGATTTTAGCCGGTTTTCTATTTGCAACCTCCGGGGTAGCATATACAAATTCAATTGCTACAACCTCCACCATTTCTTCTTCTGTTAATGAACTTACTTCTACTATAATTAATCTAAACAATAAGACCCTCCCAGATGGAAGTCTTGAAGCCTTAAATAATTCTATAATTGCAACACAATTACTAATTAAAAGCGTAGATCCTCAATTTGATCTTGTTGAAATAGCTTTTTTACTTGGAGCTATTTTAGCAGTTATTTCAATAATAATTTGGGGTTGGGGATATAATAAAATAAAAGGAGGGTTTTGGAATTGAAATTCAAAGAAATTTTTGAAAAATACTGGGATAATTTAATTGTAGGTATAATCGCAGGCTTAGTTTTATATTATGGATTAAAAATTCAAAATGGAATAAAGGCAGGAATTTATATTTTTTTAATTTCATTTATCTTAATTTTGATCTATACTTTTTTTGTTTGGTTGGGGAAAAAACAAAGATGGGATGAAAAATTTGTTAGTTTTTTTAAAAAAATAAATTTTAGGAAATTTTTCTTAAGATATCCTTTTATTTCCTTTTTAATTGGAATTATTATGTTAATTTTAATGTTAATTTATCCAACTTTTTTCAATTGGTTTAGTCCAGATCAACAAACAAGAATACAATATTTTAATATATTGATTACCTTACTTGGAAGTTTATTTGTATTAATATTTTCTATATCTTTAATCGCCATACAGGTCGCATCTAATAAATTTTCATCATTAATAATAAAAAGATATGTTAAAGATAAGGCTGTTTCAACCTCTCTCCTATTCTTTATTTTTTCAATTATATTTTGTCTAACTTCTTACTTTTACTTTAATATCTTTGCAGAAGAATTCGCTTTTTCATTAATTGTCCTTGGATTAGTTTTAATCGTTTCTCAATTCTATTTAGTTG
>CAYOTW010000074.1:0-2772 GCA_964407005.1 Candidatus Woesearchaeota archaeon
TATTCTCACAAACCATAGATTCTGAGGATGCGCCGATCACCATGTTTAATGGGGCGCCGATACGACTTTCTGATTCTCCTACTATTGACGCTTTTAGTAGGCTCAGGGTGGCAAACCCAGAGACCATCTTCGATAGTAAGAACATATTTGATAATCCAGACCTTGAGAGTGATGTAGAGAACCAGCCTTTATTCTATGATAATGCAGAAACTGACGGTGCTGGAACCGCCACAGAGTATAGGACTAACGAGTCTTCCACTCGGCTTAGTGTGAGCGCTAATACTGCAGGAACGCGGGTTCGTCAGACAAAACAGACGTTCAATTATCAACCCGGCAAATCTCTTCTTGTGTTTATGTCTAAGAATTTTCATGGGTGTAAAGACGGGATTACTAAAAGAGAAGGGCAGTACAATAATAAGAACGGATTATTTCTACAGATTAAAGACGGAGTTTCATCTTTCGTCAGGAGAACTTACACAACCGGTACGGCGGTCGATAATATAGTAGAACAAGCAGACTGGAACGTAGACACACTGGACGGGAACGGACCTAGTGGAATAAACTTAGATTTCACCAAGACCCAGATTCTTGTTTTTGATTATGAATGGCTTGGTGTTGGAAGGGTGCGTTTTGGGTTTGTTCATAAAGGGTTAATATATTACGCGCACGAGATGTACCATGACAATGTTCTTGACGTTGTATACATGACCACTCCTAATCTTCCTTTACGAAGCGAGATTATTAATGATGGCACCGGCGAAGCGGATTATATGGACCAAATTTGTAGCACTGTCATTTCTGAGGGGGGTCAGAATCCATTGGGTACTGTAAGGAGCGCGAACACCGCCGGGACGCATCTTGACGCCAGCACAGAGAATGTTAAGTATGCGTTGTTAGGCATAAGACTTAAAGAGAATTATATTGGCGAGGTCATTAATATATTGAACGCAGCATTACAAATACAGACAGCATCTCATAAATGTTTATGGGAAATATATTTCAACCCCACCGTCGCGGGTACTTTCACATATACAGATTTAGACCTTTCTGCAGTGCAGGTCGCGACAGGAGCAACTGCTAATACTGTAACGAACGGAACTTGTGTGGCGTCAGGATTCATAGAATCTGGCGGTAATGCGGCAGGGGCTGCAGGATCTATAAGCCCTGATGTGAATAATGCTCTGAATATAGGTGCAGACATAGACGGTACAAAAGACACTCTTGTTCTTACAGTAATGCCAATAGGCGGAAGCACGGATGTGGATGTTGAGGGATCTTTAACGTGGAGAGAATTTAATTAATAATAGAAAAGTTTATAAAGGTGTAAATTCATAATGAATGATAAAGACAGAGAAGAGTTGCTTATTTTGAAAACAGACATGTCTTATGTAAAAGAAAAAGTTTCCTCTGTAGAAGGAAAGCTCGACAAATTTATAGACGCCGCGGACAGCAAATATGCAACAAAAACAGAGCTTGCCAACGTCGCCAAAGTGGTTTCTGATAATAAGATTGATTCTGATAAAGGCGATAACAAACTGTGGGACACCACTAAGACCATAGTTCCTTGGATTTTGATGCTTATCGTCGTAATTCTACAAATAGTAACAAAATAATAGAAAAATTTAAATAGTAGTTCTGACATAAAGGTATGTAGATTGGAATATTGTTTCATCACCTTATATCCAACTGAACTGGGCAGAGATAGGTTTACTGCCCAGTTCCCTATTTCTGCTAATGGTTCTTATAGGTTATACAAATGCCAAACCCATCAAAGTTTAAAGATAAGGATTCTTTCATGGAAGCGTGCGTTCCTCAAGTTATAGAAGAAGGGAATTCACAAGATAAAGCGGTAGCCATGTGCAATAGTATGTGGTCGGATCGTAATGATAAAGAACGGAAATTTTCTTTAATACACGGATTTGAGATTAAAACTTCTGATAATGGTGACCTAATCCGTGGCGGTTATATAGCCACCACACATCTTGACTCTGGGTTCTACGACCAAAAAAGACAGACATACGTCAAAGATAGGATTAAGAGGGAGACTTTAGAGAAGTGGGCTTCCGAGATTAACGAGGGAGTTCCTAGATCTAACAAGGTTTCTGTCAATCATAACAGAATACCTCATGTTGCGGGAGTGGGCATAAAAGGCAGTGCAAGGGTTGATTTATTGCCTGACGGTGAGTATGGACTTTATGTTGATACTTTGGTCGACAGGACTCGAGAAGATTTCGAGGATACAGCGTATAGGCTTGATAAAGGTCTGCTTGATTCGTTCTCTATCGAGATGCTAACGCGAGACCCCTCCACAGGTAATTACTTACCAGATATAACCGAGATGGAACAAAACGATATAATAATCAGAAGTCTTGGAGTCGGTGCGCAGCTTGAAGGATGGACGTTGGCTAGCCAGCCAATGAACGAACATGCTGTGATGATTAAAGAGATTATTGACGCTAAGACAAGTGTAGAAATTAAGGAGGATGATTCTATGGCTAAAGAAGAACAAACTCCTGTCGAAGAGACTAAAGAGACTCCAGTAGAACAACCAGTGGAAGAAGAGAAATCTGAGCCTGTTGTTGAAGAACAGAAGGAGGAACATTCGTCAGAAGAGAAGTCTAGTAAGAAATCTGAGAAGGATCCTGAAACAGAACCGGGAAGACAACCGCAAGAAGAAGGAGACATCGAAGAGGAACACGATAAGAAGAAGACTAAGAAAGAAGAGGACGAAGAAGAGTCTGAAGAGACAGAAGAAAAGAAGGAACAATCAAT
>CAYOTW010000074.1:2782-3270 GCA_964407005.1 Candidatus Woesearchaeota archaeon
ATTTCTAAAGAAGACCTTGAACTCTTGAAAGAGGCTAAAGAGAAGAAAGCACAAGAACTAAAGGAACTTGAGAAGAAAGAGATTATGGACTCCTTGAAAGAAGAGTTCAAAGAGACCTTGAAGAACACAGAAATTGAGGTGAAAGGCAAAATGTCTGACAACAACGATAATATTGAGAGCAAAGAAATGAAACAGTACAAAGAAGTACTAACTAATGACAAAGCAAGCATTTCTTATAAATTCAAAGCTGCAGGAGAACTAGCAGAATCCCTTGGACTTTTCAAGGAGGCTAAGACTACACCAGCTATTGGAAGAGAATATAAGAATTTCACTACCAACGGAACACAGTTAGAGTTTAAAGGTCTAGGTATTGATAGTAACGACACAAGCTATAGCCAGAGCGCAGCAGAACTTTCTGATGTTTATGACCCTGTTATATACAACGTATTGAACCAGAAGACTAAACTTTGGAACTTCTTAGAAAAGGA
>CAYOTW010000075.1:0-3225 GCA_964407005.1 Candidatus Woesearchaeota archaeon
CTAAATCGCTTTCATCCACGACTTAAAAGAAGTGGATTTCCCGCTCAAGGATTAAATATAATTTTTCTTTAGCCCTTGAAATTGCAACATAAAATAATCTTTTCTCTTCTTCCTCCTTATCAAAGTCATTATCCTTAACAAACTCCAAAACAGGATGGTCAGAAGCCTTACAAGGAAAATTCAAATCATTACACCCAACAACAAACACAGCCTTTGCCTCCAAGCCCTTAATCGCATGAACCGTTGCAAGAACAACTTCCCCTTCCCTGACAACAACCGGCCTCTTAATCTCATCACTCTTAACCTTATGGGAAATCCCCCTTGCCTTAAGTTTGTTTGAAAGTTCGTTTAATATCCTATTAGTCCTAGCCAAAATAAAAATCTCCTCTTTTTCAATAGGCAAATCCAAAATCTTATTCACAACAAAATTATGCTCCTCTTCCTCAGAACCAAAATTAAAAATCTTTATCTCCCCTTCCAAAGAGCTATGACTTTCCAAATCTTCCAAACCTAAATCCTTAATCCCTAAATTCATAAAATCAATAATTTTTTTATGACTCCGATAATTCTTATTTAATCCAATAATTTCTGCGCCAGGATGCTCTTCCTGAAACCTCAAAATATATTCAATATTGCTCCCCCTCCATCCAAAAATGCTCTGCCTTGGATCGCCAACACAAAACAAATTATTCTTATTCAACAAACCCAACAATTCAATCTGCATATCATTAACATCCTGATATTCATCAACTAAAACATGTTCAAACTCAGGAATTAAATCAGAGTGCTCATTAAAAAGACTAATACAATCTAAAACCTGGTCAGTAAAATCTCTCAAACCCTGCATATCCATAAACTGTTTAAGACTCAAACAAATCCGATAAATCAACCTAGCATTCTCTTTATTCTTTTTCATATTCTCAGAAAAATCATATAACTCCTTATTCTGCGTCTTAAAAAATTCTAAAACAGAAAAACAATCATTAACAAAAATATTAGAAAGATTATGACGCTCCTTATTTCTTTTTTGTTTATCTGTGAAATATTTATCAATCGCACTATTCATATTCACTCCAACATTATCAAGAGCAAAATTAATCGCAAGAATCTTCTCAGAATAAGTCATAACCCTTTTATCCCTTGCGTAAATTTTATGGCCATACTTTCTCAAAATCCTCTCTGCAAAAGAATTAAATGTTTCTACATTAGTCCTAATTCCCAATACTCCTAAACGAGCCTCCATCTCTTGTTTCGCCTTTCGAGTAAAAGTAATTGCAAGAATCTTTTCAGGATCAATAGACTTATACTTAACTAAAAACTCCATCCTCTTAACTAAAACAGAAGTCTTACCAGAACCAGCTCCTGCAATACACAATATCTTTTCACTATTGCTAATTATAGCCTTTTTCTGAAAATCATTAAATCTAGAAAGAAAAAAATCCAACTCCCCAAAAAGCTTCCTATCTTCCTCGCTAATTTTAACATAATCCAAATTAACCTTATTCTTAATCTTCTTTTTATTCAAACTAGGACTCATCAACTCCTCTTTTCCCTTTAAACTAATTCCTAAAACTTTTGAAAATTTATTAAAACCCTGGCTTAAATCAATCAACCCATTAGTAATTAAATTTTCAATCATAGACCTAATTTTTGAAACAGAAGAATTCTTCAAAGCCCCAAAATTATGCATTAAATACATTTTATTTTTTTTAACAGAAGAATTCTTCATATCTCCTTTTAAAAAATCAGCCAAAAGTTTTTTCCCAACTGGAAATGGAATCTCATTTAAAGATTTCAAAACATACAAATAATCTAATGAATCATCTCTTTTAATTTCCCCTATCATTTAATTAAAAAAATTCTAGCTTATTTAAATTTGTAGGTAATTTTAAAAAGAATATTCACAATAAATAATATGCCCAAAATAAATTTTAAACAAGCAAAAGAATTTTTAGAAAATATAAATAAAGAAGATAAAGTTGCAATAATCACTCACGACGATTTAGACGGTTTTTCTTCAGGATACTTGCTTTTAGATTTTATAAATACAAAAACACCAAATACAAAAGTTTTTATCCATCCAACAAAAACTGGATATCTAAAGGAACTAATTCCTCAGTTAAAAGAATTTAACAAAATAATCCTATCAGACCTCTTCCCCTCCCTAATCCAAAACTTTTTAGAACCATTAAAACAAAAACAAATCCTATGTATAGATCACCACCAACCAGAACCAATAAGCAAATCCATTCTAGAATACCGGGAATCAGAAAAATATTTCCCCGCATCAAAAATGATTTATGATTTAATCAATGGAAAAGATTGGATTGCTCTTGCAGGAATCATCGCAGACTATGGATTTGCATACCAAGAAAACAAAGAGCTCATAAATTTAATTTTAAAAAAACTTAACCTAACTCTAGAAGAATTCAAACAAAAAATAGTCTATCCACTAAATAATTTTTTAATCTACTTTCAAAAAGAAGAACAAAAAGCATTTGAAATATTTTTCTCCCTAAAAAGCCCAAAAGATGTTGAAAAAATATCTCAATACTCTGAAACAATAGAAAAAGAAATTACAAAAATTGAAGAAGATTTTAAAAAAAATAAAAAAGAAATTGGCAAATTCATACTTTACGATTTTGAATCAAAATACAAAATAAAACCTCTTGTAATAAGCAAAATCGCACTAGACGATAAAGAAAAAATATATATCTTCCTTAGCCCTAAAACAGAGAATCCTGGAATGTTAAGTCTAAGTGCAAGACATCAAAATGAAAAAGCAGACCTTCCTAAACTTTTAAAAGAACTATTAAAAGATCTTGAAAATGCAAGGGCAGGAGGACACAAACGAGCTTCAGGAGGAATTTTACAAAAAAAAGATTTAGAAAAATTTAAAGAAAATATAAAAAAATACTCAGGAATAAAGAAAAATAGATAAAATGATAAAAGCGATAATTTTTGATATTGGGGGGGTAGTCTACACTGGACCTCAACTCTCCAACGAATACGTTCAACAAAAACTAAAACTAAATCCAAAAGAGTATTCAAAAGCCACAAAAGAAATTTGGGAGAAATTGCTAACTGGGAAAATTTCCGAAAAAGAGGGAATAGAACAGATGGCAGAAAACTGCAAAGTCTCTGAAAAAAAGATGGAACAAGCATGGAAAGAAGCTTTTGAAAAAAGATTTGAAGTTTTGATTGATAAAAATTTGATTAATGAGA
>CAYOTW010000076.1:0-3193 GCA_964407005.1 Candidatus Woesearchaeota archaeon
TTAGAATGAAATTCTTTTGTAGGCTTTAATAAAACCGTTCCATCAGCACCCCTAAAAAAATTAAAGTCAATATATTTGAATGTACAAGAATGATCTCCAAATAAAATCAAAGGTGTATCGCTAATATACTCAGTTTTATTCGTATATCCTGAAAGAAATTCTTCTTTTTCTTGTGTGATAACTGGAAATTTTCCTTTTTCTAAAATTTGTGATTTTGCAATTTTAGTTGTATTTCCTTTTATTTCATCTAAGGAATCTGTAAAATCTTTAAGACTCCATTTAGTATCTACTTGTTCTTGTACACTTAAACTAATAGTTTTTTCAAAAGAATTTCTATCCCAAGACATCATATCAATTAAATTTATTCTTGAAACATGATTATTTAATTCTTCTTCAACATCTTTTTCAAAGTTGTTTTCAAAAGCATCATAAATATATGTACTTACTTTCTTAGGATTATTTAAACTAATGGGATCAAATAATTTGGTACATTCATCAACAGATTTACCCCTTTGAATAGGATGTATTCCTTCACTTCCTCTTCTATTACTAAATTCATAGCCTAAAAATTCTTTTTCAATAGTTTTTTCTCCAGATTTAACAAGAACTAACTTTTGAGAATATGCCAATATAAAATAAAGCAATTTTTCTTTTTCTAATTCAATTATTTTATCAATTAAATATTCATTCTTTCCTAATTTTATTTTTTGATATTCTTTGTAAATTTCATGTTTTAAGATATTTTCATTTGGTGTTTTTTTGAAAATAGAAATATAGTCTTTAAAATTTATTTCTTTCCAAATAGAATTTACATATTTTGAAAAAATGTTCTCTATTTGATTAACAGTAATATCTTTTTGAGTTGAAACAAATTTATTTATTGATTCTTGTATATTTATATGCTCATAATTATTTCTTCTTTTTAAGAATAAAATAACTGTATTTGTGCCTGTTGCCATAAATGTGTTTGAACCTAATTCAACAATAGATACAATTTCAAAATATTTTAAAATTATCTCTCTTGTTTTTGTATAAATTCCACTATTGCTTAATATACTTGAGGGTAATATTATTCCAGCGATTCCATCATCTTTAAGAAGTTGTTTTGTTCTTTCTACAAATAAGCATTCAATTTCTGAACTTTGTTCTGTTAAATATTTATATAATTCAAAATCTTTTTCGGCAAACTCTTTTTTAAGATTTGCTTTGAAAGCAGAAACAGAATATGGGGGATTTGAAATAACTACATCAAATTTTTTATTGTCTTGTGGAAATTCTTTATCATTATTTTTTAATTTATCTTTGTATTCTTTAGTACTTTCAAAATTACCTAAACCATCACTATGAATGACTTGTGCAATTCCATCTCCATGTAAATAACATCCTACTTTTGCAGTTTTGACTAATCTATAATCTTTTTCTACACCATACATATAATTCCAAGCCCAATCAAATGGATCTGCTTTCCATTTAGCAACTTGTTTTTTAGTTTGTGGTTTTAATTTGCTTTCATCAGTAACATTAATTATATTTTGAATTTCATTCATTGATTCAGTTAAAAAGTGTCCGCTACCAGCAGCATAATCAATTGTTGTAGGAAGTAAATCGTCAGAATTACCTTGAATTAATTTTTCTTGAGTTATTTTGTCAAGAGGTATAGAACGACATATAAATCTTGCAATAGGAACGGGGGTAAAAAATTGTCCAGATTCTTGTTTTAATCCTGTTGTTAAAAGTAATTCAAAGAAGTCACTAAGATATTGTTGTTTTTCTGCATATCTTATTTTATAAATTTGTAATAATTCAACTACCTCTTTTAGAACTTTGGCATTTTCTTTAAATGTTTCTTCATCAAAAACTTCTTTAATAGCAAACTCGTTATTTTTTTGTAATCTAATTCTTGTAATTTCTTTCAAAATATTTTCTCTAACTTCGTTATCTAAAGAGCCGTATTTTTTATTAAATTCATCATCACTAATATCTGTTACTTCTTTTGATAATAATTCTTGCATTCCTCGTTTATATAAATCTGTTAATCTTTTTTGAAAAGAAATGTCATCATCTACACCTTCAATCCATTGAAAATCTAATTCTTCATCAGGATTACGATTTTCATCAACAATTTTACATAAAAATAATGTAAATATTTTATTAAAAGCATTAGGTTTATCTGAAACAACATTATGTCTCAAAATTTCTAAAAATCGATTAAAAATAAAACTACTGTCTTTTTGAGTAATATTTTTTAGTTGGTTTAAAGTTAATGCTTTGCTTTTGAAATCATATGCAGAAACCCAATTCTCGAATAAACCATTTTGTAATGTTAATTTACTCCATCTTTCATAAAAATCTTTAACATTACTGGTTTCTCTATATGCTTCTTCAATTTTTACAATTTCATTAGTATAAATGATTTCATTATTTTCTAATTTGGAAGCATATAAAACTAAATACTCTACACTTCTGTCTTGTTGAAAATAAGTAAATAATTGTCCGCCATTTCTATTTAAATTATCTAACTCTTTTTTGAATTCCTTATCGAAGGTTTTACATTCAATCATCAAGTGTGCTTTTTTATTTTTATACACTAAAATATCTAATCTACCACTTGTTCCATGTCCAGTTGGATAAACTTTTTCTAAAAATAAATCGGGAGGATTATATCCTTTTTCAAGAAGTCTATTAACACATTCTAATACTACCCAATTTTCCTCTTGTGAAAAATTTTGAGTAGTTTTGCTTTCGCAATTAATTTTTTTACCATAATCTATTTTTTGATTTTCAAAATCAACACTAATAATATAATTGTCTGAATATTTTTTAATATAAATTCCTTGAGTATTATCTTTAGGAGAAAAACCTAATTTCTGTACGAATTTTTTTTTAACACCTAAATCTACCATAATTTACCCTCTTTTATAAATAATGATTAGTTCTTTTAATAAAGTTTTCTTTTTCAGTAAAATGGTGAATCGCATTTCATTTAAATACTCTATCTGAATATGTCCAGTGCAAAAAAGTCCAGTGATATTTAAAATTTCGAGCGTAGCGAGTGTATATGTCTGAAAGACCAAGGAACCCCCCTTTTTGTTTCTTTTTTTTAAAAAGAAAATTGAACCTAAATACAATTGCAACTAACCCCTGTTGCTTGACCTGTAGCGAAGCGGAAGGCTCGGGCTGGCTCATAAAGAGC
>CAYOTW010000077.1:0-3065 GCA_964407005.1 Candidatus Woesearchaeota archaeon
AGAGATCAAACAGTTGTTCGGGCATTACTATTTTTGTTGTTATATTTTCATTTTGGAATTTTGCTCCAACAATACTAATTAATTCTACATATTTAGTTGGACTTAAAACTGCAGAAGAATATTCATAACAATGTGCAGGGTTGTTTTGCAGGCTAATTGCATCAAGCTGAATGCCAGCTTCTTGTTTAAATATTTTTATAATAGCAACACACGTTTCAGCAAATTCTGTATAATAATATGTTGACATGCGGTTATCGGTATTTTCCCAATTTTTAACGGATGTAACAAAGTAGTTTGTACTGTAATTGTCCTTCATCCATGCTGGTGGACTGTAAATGGATAGTAAAAAAGTTTCTATGCCGTTTGCTTTAAGCTGTTTTAAATATTCCCAATCAAATATCGTATCAGATAAAGCCTCTCTAAATAATACGTCAGGATTATTATTATCATTTACCGATTCTATTTGGTTTTCCATAATTTTTAGGCGTACAGCAGAAGCCCCAAGCTCATTTGTAAATAGATTATTAAATCTTTTCTTTGGGAGATCCATACCAAATCCGTCAATGGTTTGAAAAACTTGTGATGCATCAATAAATATTGTATCGATTGCATTGGTATCCATGCTGAATATTTTAAAGCTGATGGAATTATCCGTTGCACCAGATGCAGAAGCGATAACGCTTATTGTTGCTGAATCGATAGTTGCAGGGATTGAATAATAAAGGGTGGCTTCGCCATTGGTGTTTACTTCGCTGACAGTAGGGGCAGGGATAAACGATGCATTGTTACTCGATGTTGACAGGGATACGTTGGCAGTATTATGATTGCCGTCAGTGATGCCTGTAAGTAAAATGGATTGATTGCCCGAATTTATGTAGTGTGTTTGATTTGCAATAGGATCAATAGTGCAGGGAGGGGAGTAAGGTGGCAGGATAGAATCCGGAACGGCACTCCCGAGTTTTATGTTTGTAATATATACCGAACCATTATCAGGAGGAGTAGTAAAGTCAAAACTACTTGCATAATTAAAGAGAATTTTTTGGACATGTTCAACGTTGATTTCCCGATCTTCATTATTAATGTCTAATTTACCTTCCTGCCTGAAATCAAACAAAACAGTATGCCATGTGTCAACAGGGAGAGTCTTTCGCTCTAAGTGTGCCCCTTCTATATTCCTTTCCATATTTTCATCCCAAAAGTATGCATGTGTTTCTCCGAAACCGCTGGCATCAAAGTTGTCTCCTTCAAAATAGATATCATACGTCATATAAGGATGGTTGCTCATATCAATATCCGGACAATCATACCATAGTCCTGTCCAGCATGATTTTTCATCCAGGTCCAGCCTTACCACATTGTTTTTTCCATGATAACTACCTAATGTGGCAGTCTGATTATAAAGGTTACCCTCAAGCCTCCACTTCATATTATTATCCACATTATAAAACTCAAAGTTGTTATTCCCAACTGTATCAAATTCGTCCATGGGTACAACGTGGCCGGTGATTCTTGGTGATAAAACATTTATATCAAATTTTCTTTCCAGTACTTCATTGCCATTATTGTTTGCAGTTTCTCCATCATCCTGTATCATAACAGAAATGGTAGTTTTACCAATTGAGTCAGGATTGAATAAAAGCAAGGCATAATCGTTCCCCTGGCTGTAGCTTATTTGTAAACTGTCATTTGATATAACTGAACTGTTACTGCTTGAAGCTGTGATCGAGATATTCTGTTCCCCATCATCTCCATCACTTATACCAGTCAATATTATTGATTGTTCTTTGTTGCTGTATCTGATCACTATATCTTCAGGCTGGTCAAGCGTGGGTTTATAATTAAAACTGTCTATAGCGGTCACCTTAAAATTTCTAGAATATGTATTAGATACTGTTCCTGTATCTTCAATTGTTACTGTAATATTAGCATTGCTTATCGTGTCGACAGGTGTAATTACAAGGTTGGCATAAGGGCTTCCTTGTTCATAATTGATGGACGGGTCGGGTATAGCTGTAGGCTGACTACTAATTGCAGTAATTGTGAGGGTTTGCTCTGCTGCTATATTTCCGTCAGAAATCCCGGTTAAATTTATTGTATGAGTTGATTCAACAGGTATAATAATATCAAAGACTGAGTCTAAGGTGGGTTCTTGATTGTCTTCAATTGTTAATTCAAAAGTGTAGGAATTATCTGCATAGCCGGATAAGCCATCTGCTGTAATAGTAACATTTTCAGTACCTGTAGCATCCGTAACAAGATCATAAGTTAAAACAGCAGTATTCTCTGCGCTGATTGATGAAACATCAATATTTTGAATTAACGAACCACCCCCGGTTGCTGTTACTGCTGTGGCATTCTCTATATCAGTAATTAAAATTGATTGGGCTCCTGTATTTTTATAATATACCTGGTTACTAATACCACCGATGTTAGCCATTTTTATTGCATCTGTACCTATTAATAAATCGTCAAAATAAACAATACCGTTAAATGTTTTTGCAAAAGGATTTATTGCTATACGAAAAGAAGATATCTTTGTAAGGTCAATGGATGCAGAGGAAAAGTCAAAACAAATATTTTTAAAATCACCAACAGCTTGCACCCTTTTATTAATATTGCTGTGCGTATTTGTTTCATCAAAAAGATACAAGCTTAGAATAATCGGTTTTTCTGTTCTTGCTTTGATGTTTAGATATGGGTTTGAAGAGATATTAATGGTGTCTGGCAAATCAAAAATAATAGTTGCAAATGCATCATCATCTTTATGTACCTCTAAACATTGTATACTATCAAGATGATATGAACTGTAATTATAGTTGTTTTTCCATCCGGGATCAGATTGAAAATTATCTGTAAATCCTGTTTGTCCGTATAGTAGGCTAATGCCAAGCAAAAAAGCCATGATTGCAGAAGAGCATAAGGTTTTCATAGTTAGCGTATTTTATTGTGAAGGAGGAATAAGCAAAATTATTACTATAATAATGCTTTTTCCCTCTCAATGTCAATATTTAATAATTTTTTTAACAGACAATGCTTTATCATCATTCATAAAAAATACTAAATAG
>CAYOTW010000078.1:0-3045 GCA_964407005.1 Candidatus Woesearchaeota archaeon
CAATAAATCCCTTCGCATTCGTGAACTGACCTGCCAGTTGATCGTCCAAATCGGTTCGGTCTGTGATTAATAGTATGGTTGGGCTGGAAAAAAATTTACTCCGCATCAAAAGGCGGCTCAAAAACAGCATAGTAAAACTCTTTCCGCTTCCGGTGGCCCCAAAATAAGTGCCGCCCTTTCCGTCACCATCCGGCTGCTGATGATCGATGATATTTTGGAAAAGCATATTTGCTCCATAGTACTGGGGATAGCGACAAAGTATCTTTTCATCCTTTTTAGATGAATCGGGCAGGTAGATAAAGTTGCGGATGATGTCCCGCAATGTCGTTCTATTCAGCATACCCTGAACCAGGGTGTAGAGCGAATTGATCCCCTGGGCTTCGGCACGATCGGATGTGTATTGGTTATTAGGAAGCTGGAGCTTCCTTTCACCCAGCTTATTAGGAAGCTGGAGCTTCCCTTCACCCAGCTTATGAGGAAGCTGGAGCTTCCTTTCACCCAGGTTCTCTTCACCCAGTTTGCCTTCACTCAGGGTTCGACGCCAGGCATAAAAGAACTCATAAGAAGCGAAAAAGGAACCGGCTTTGTTATTTACCCCATCACTAATGACGCAAAAAGCGTTATACTTGAAAAGTTCCGGAATGTCGCGTTTGTATCGGGTGGTGAGTTGCACAAAAGCGTCATAAATGGTGCAGTTTTCTCGTATAGCTGTCTTAAATTCGAAAACAACAAGCGGCAAGCCATTGATGTAGAGAATACCGTCCGGGATCCGCTTTTCAAAACCCACAATCTCGAGTTGATTGACAAACTTATAGATGTTTCGATCTTTTCCGTAGGTTTTGGTTCCTCCTGCTCCGACATGGGGGAGCTGTTCAGCATCCGGGATGCGAAATACCGTCAACCCCTGGTAATCTAAGAGTTGGATATACAAGTCTTTTTGAGAACGGTCTTCTCGTTTTAAGATAAACCCGTCCGAAAGCATTTTCATGAATGCTTTGTTGCTTTCGTACAATTCAGAAGGCGGGTAGCTTTTTAACCGTTGAATAATCTGCCTGGCCTCATTCTCCGTTAGCTGGTCATCTTTATAGCGGGTCAGCAGAAACGCTTTCAAATCTTCTTCAATCAGCACCTCATCCGGATTTCGCGCAATGGACGAGCCCACCACATGGGAAAACCCCTGCTCACCGAGCAATTGAGTAAAAACTTGTTCTAACTTTTCTTCGGTGAACTTCATCGGCTCAGCTGCTCTATTTCTTTATGGTTAAATTGGTGTTGGTGTAAAAGTCAGAAAAAATATTAGCATTAAAATCATACCACCTCCATTTTATTTTTTGATTCAACTTTGGTCATTTTGGAAAGGAGAGTGTCCTTCATAATAATAAGACTTTTAATTTCATTTCTTTTTATAAAAATCAGGTTCAATATCGATTTTAGCTCTGACTGAAGTTTTTTACCTGACTCAACAGGAGGAAACTTAATGTAAAAGTCCTCGATGGAATCCTTTGTAATCATACCTACTGTAGTACCTTTGGTGTTCAACTTTATGTGTTCGAGATAATCAGGACTTCTAAACAATTGATATAAAACCTCATTGCTCCAATCAGACTTATTGATAACCCGATACAAGTTTGATGCAACAATTAGTTTTTCTTCTTTTAAATCTGGTGGTATCATAGCCGGATAACCTAAAATCGGCATATTTTTAGATTGTTGTCGAGTAGCAATAACGACATCTAAAGGACTAACCCTATGTCTTTCGGGGTGTACATCTGAATACAGCCTCATTCCTTCATCAAGAAATCTACTTTTGAAAGAAATACATCCCATGCCCAATAAGTATGAAGAACCCTTTCCTAAATTCCTACTATGATAAGAAAAACCACCTCTTATTTCAACAATATCTCCAAGTCTTATTAGTTTGCCATTATTAGGTTGATTAAAACACTCATTAAACACTTGCTGTGCTGTTTCCTCGAGCTTTTGGTTGATCTGCTCGTTGAGTTTGATGCGGTTGACGACCGAGTTGTACTCGGCTACTACTTCTTGTTGCGTGGCTATGGAGGGAACGGGGAGTTCCATATTGCAGAAATCTTCCCATTCCAAACTACCCCGCACTCCACCCACTGCATAAAAACATGCTTCACGGTCAAATTCAGCTCGAGAAAACCACATCATCAAGTATTCCGGCAATAAGGCTGTTTCGTCTACTACCTTAAAAACGGGATATGCTTGAGAGATAATGCTCACTTCATAATCTCGAAGTAATGCCACTGGCATTTTTTTATCTCTTCGCACCTGCATCATACTACAAGCGAACTGTCCCTTTCTTATGATTTTGTATTTGGCCATATTGGAGCCCACTGTATTGGCCACAGAGGGGATAAATTCCTTCGTAATACTTAACCCAAGCAGGAGATCAACGGAAAGGTCCTTATTGCGCTCATCGACCAATTCAATATAGTCTCCTATACGTCTATAATTCTCCCTCATTTCCACCCCTTTTTATGCTGTCTCATTCCCTTTCTGTCCTGAACCAAAAAATTCATCTGCCCCTCCTTTCTACAATTGAATCTCATAACCCAAATCTTTAAACACCTTCAGTAATTCCTTTTTAGATTCTTCTTCTTCCTTCAGCAGTGTAGCAAACTCGTCTTGCAGTGCGCTCATTTTTTCATCATAGTCCAGGTGATCATCCCGGTTTACAAACTCGATGTACTTGCTTGGGACTAGTGAGTAGTCTTTAGCTCGCACTTCTTCCAGGGTGGCTGAATAGCAATATTCGGGGATGTCTTTGTAGGGGGAAGCTGGGGATTCTCTCTTCGCAGGTTTATGGGGTGAAGCTGGAGCTTCACCCCTCCCAGGAATTTCACCCCTCCCAGGAATTTCACCCCTCACAGGAATAGATTGCTGCCAGTCGTGATAGGTTTTGGCTATGCTTTTGATCTGTTCCTCGCTGAAAGCGGTAAACTTCTTCTCAAAGGGGACTCCGATTTCACGCAAGTCGAGAAATAAAATTTCATGCTTTCGATCTCGGTAATTTCGAGT
>CAYOTW010000079.1:0-2995 GCA_964407005.1 Candidatus Woesearchaeota archaeon
GGCCATGGTAATAAATTTTACAACACACAACAGGGCAAGCCCAAAAATTTGCGCAGCTGATATTTGGAAGGTAAATTGTAGGCGCAAATCTTCGGGCTTGCCCAGACGTTAGGCGAAATTCCCCGCCGGTTCTAAAGACAAAAGATAAGAGCGCGCCCTAAGACAAAAGGCAAAGACATGAAGATAGAACAAGCAAAGATAATTTTTTATGAAGGCCTTGAATTCTTGAAAATGAATGGTCTTGATTTTAAGGCAAATCAACATGCGAAAAGATTAAGAGATGTTGCGTTATCCTATGTGGCCGAGATCAAAAAAGAAATAAAACCGCAAGCCATTTTCCTAACTGGATCATCAATTGTCGGATGTTCAGGTAAAGGTAGCGATATCGACATTGATGTAATAGTCACTGGCTCTTCTAAGCCACTTCAAAAACGCATTTTTGAAACAGTACCTGTGGATCTACAAATTACTTCAATCAGAGATTGGAGAGAGAATGCGACTGTCGGTGAGAATGTCAGATACTTAACGCATTCAGTCCCGATATACGTTAATAATCCATGCATTTTGGAAGAATGGCAGACGGCGATAAAGAAATATTACTCGAGACGAAGCTATTCTGCTGAATACCACAGAATTAGCAACTTAATAATTGAAAAAGAGAAAGATATCGAATATTTAAAATCGCACCAAAGGCTCTTTTTATCGATATTACCATTAAAATGGTGTTTAATTGATGCTATAAACTTGTTGATTTACAAATTCAAAGGGTGTCCATCAAACTCTGCAATGTTAGATGAGTTCAAAAGAATCAGTCAGATAATTGGGAAACCTTTCTGGTACTCAAAATCATTAAAATTGATGCGTTTTGATTTGAGTGCCACTATTTATAAACATTTATTACTTGTATATGGAAGACTGTTTTCAAGAATGAGAGTATTAATTGCGGAGCATGATAATATAGTAACGCGAATAAAGAAATTGAAAATGGGCATTTTCGATGCCAGCCACGCTCTGCAGGAGTTAACCACAACAATCAATGAAAAACAGTTGATTAATAAGGTAGAACGTATGATAGAAAGAAAGAAGAATTATAATGCAGGTTATGCCTTCTTTTGTGAAGCCTGGTATAACTTCTTTATGTTCACTCCATTTTTTATGCTCAAAAATGTTGATGAGCAATTATCAGGGAATTCAATCAGGAATATCCCATATAATATTGGCTTTGAATCTTGGGATGCGGATATTAAACAGATGTGGATTGAAGTCTCAAGGGCTGAAAATATTTGTGGACCTACGATTTCAGAATGGATTGAGTTGAACAAAGAAATTCTAAAGGAATGCAAACCATAAGAGGGCGCGCAGAAAGAAGAAGAACCGGCGGGGAACAACGCCTAACACGGCAAGCACAACATTTTGCGAAGTTGATATAGGGTAGCAAGAATATTATAGTCGCAAAACGTCGTGCATTGCCGGGCACGTTGTTGTCAATTGTCGGCCATCCCCACCCTCCAGAGCGCCCGGAAGAGGATGAAATGAAAAGAAGAGAAGAAAATGGGGAAGAGGGTGAACTGTTTTGGCCCTGGTATGGGGGAACAGTTGGATTTGAGATAGTGAAACAGGTCGAGAACCCACAAGTGGCCGGGATGAACATTGGAGACTTATAGTCTGAAGTACTTGAACAGTAAAGACGGGCGCGAAGAGTCGGGTGGGGCTGTCCGCCAACTGCCAACAACAGGCCCAGCCCTCAATTTTTGCTTCCGCTTCGCTTCGCAAAAACTGCGGGCGGGTGGGCCGGAGCGTTGGTGTCAATTTATTTGGCGATACAAATATGGTAGCAAGAATGTTTTTATAGTTGCATTCTAAGACAGTCCATCCATGGCCTTAAGAAATGAAGAAAGGAGATAAGTATGATTGTCAAAAAAACAAAAACGAACTCAAAAGAATTCATGAAGATAAACGGAGGAGATGAAAACCAATAATGGGTTATCAACTCCTCATTAGATGCAGTAAACAAGATTTGAGGAGTATAGAACAATGAATTCTGAAAAGACAATTTCAGAAATGCTTAAGATTAACGATTTGCCCAAGAGTTCTGAATATCCTGCAGAATGGGTAATCGAAAACTCAATGGGTCCAAATGTCTTGTGGTTTACAGAGTGGCTCACACAAGCAATGCATCTGAAACATGGCATGAGAGTTCTGGATTTGGGCTGTGGAAAAGCTATATCAAGCATTTTCTTGGCCAAAGAATTTGGATGTCAAGTATGGGCAACTGACTTGTGGACAAAGGCAAATGATAATCTTAAAAGAATCAAATCAGAAAGGTTGGAAGAACAAGTATTTCCTATCCATTCTGATGCAAGATCACTGCCTTTTGCTCATGGTTTCTTTGACGCCATTATTGCAGTAGATTCCTATTTCTACTTTGGAACTGATGACCTATATCTTGGACATATCAGAAAGTTTCTAAAGAAAGATGGAGAAATAGGAATTGCCACACCCGGATTAATGAAGGAATTTCCTGCCGAATTGCCACAACATTTGAAAAAATTCTGGGGAGAAGACTGCTGGGGTTGGCATACAAAAGAATGGTGGGAGCATTTCTGGAAAAGAACAGGACTTGTAGAAATTCTTTCAGTTGATAATCTGAAAGATGGTTGTAAACGCTATCTTCAATGGAAACTTGCCCAAGAAGAACTGGGAAAGAACCCATGGCCTGATGACTTATCTGTTCTTGAAAAAGACAATGGTGAATATATCGGTTTTATCAGGATGGTAGCGAGGAACGCAAAATAATGTAAGACAGAGAGTAGCGCCGTCCATGGCGCTACTCTCTAAGAAGAATGCAACGATTAAAGATGTATCGCCAAGTAAACAGCCACCAACAGCAAAAAGCCAAAATGCCTGCCGCAGGCGCAACACTGGCACTTCGGCTGTTTTGCAAAACGTTGTGCGCCATTGTGCCGTCTCTCCTTTGCTGATGAAAAATTAAAAT
>CAYOTW010000080.1:0-2923 GCA_964407005.1 Candidatus Woesearchaeota archaeon
AAAAGTTCCCATACCGCCCGAATTGATAAAGGTGGCAATAGATTATTCTGAAGCCCTGGAATTAACGCTTACTATGATTATGAGCCAAAGGCAAAATGCGACTATTGAAAGCAAAAGCGGTCACGAAAAAGCAGCCGCATAACCCCTAAACATTAAAAACCCCACAGAAGGCTAAAATTTAGCCCTTGCGGGGTTTCAATACGTCAAGGCATACAACCACACTCGGTTGCCTTTAAAAGTTAAAATTTACCCTATACAGCGGCCTCACTTTTTGGGCTCAAACCTTATTTCATTATCGCCGGGGTATGGTTTGGTATGATCAAAGTCACCTATCGCAATTTCAATTGGTATTCCTTTTGGAAACGCCTTGCATTTTCTTCCCTTCGGATCTTTGTGTTTACAACTTGCGCAATATAAAATTCGGTCAATAAATTCCATGGCCCGCCCCCTTAATAAACAACGTCCGGATCATACTCCGGCGGCTTGTATTCAATGATTTCCCCGGTGCCTGGAAAATACCCAAGCATTCGTTTGGCCAATACCATATCGGGGTCACCGGCTGAAGGCCCTCCAATGGGAATTTTCCTACTACCCCTGAAGGCCGTTTCAATTACCTTTGGGAACCATGCCTCATCAATGGTCAACTTGCACCCGTCAATGGTAAAGCTCCCGTATAAACATTTTGCCTTAATCATCTTTGGGCTCCTGCTTAGTAAATAACGGTTTGGTCAATTTCGGGCGGCTTATATTCAACGATTTTCCCACTGGGCGGCAAAACAGCTTCAAGTATCCGCTTGGCCAATACCATATCCGGGTCACCGTCCTCCGGATCGCCAACGCCCAGTTTCTTTACACGGGTAAATGTTTTTTTAATTGCCGCCGGTGCCCACGAGTCAATAATTTCCAATTTACACCCGTCAATGATGAAAGTCCCAAGTATACATGTCGCCTTAACCATTTTGACCATCCTTTAAAATTCGTGTTTGTGTCTTCATCACTTACTTAACATATCCTTTTGGTTTTTTCCACTTATTTTTTCTTTGGGGCAAAATTGTAAACAAGGCCCTCTTTCCCCCACATAATCCTGTAAATAAACTCAAAATACTCCGGATCTGTGGCAAAAAAATTGGCCGGGTTCTGATACATCCGCTGAAGGCCCATTGAAACTATCTCGGTGGCATCATATTCATCATAAACCTTTCCGCAGTAATGATCAAAAAACTCATCCTTGAAGCCCCACTCCTCTTTATCGGCATATATTCTGGTCAACTCCTCATTCCCGGCCCGTTTCTTTAAAAATGCCCTGGCCCGTTCATTCAGACCTGGAATTTCAAGCTCCACATGGTGGCCATACTCATGAATGGTTACACCTTGCTTGCCATTCAGTTCGGTGTATTTTTCTCCTGGCCGGTAGAAGGAACGCCCGTCTGCATTTTTTTTGGCCTTAATAGTTGAAAGCTCCTCAAGTAGATTCGGATGGAACATGGATTCAAGTTCCTTCATGTGTCGGCTATTTAAAAGCTCCTCAGTGGCCTTATCTTTAGCGTCAATAATGATTTTGCCGCCCTTGGGTGGTAAGACCTTCCCCCTGAAATATTCCAACTCATACCTGTTAATTTTATCCGCCATGGCAAACATTTCATTTGTAAGGGTTGAACGCTTGTCGTTTAGGTCATGTAGTTTTAAAACCGCTGCGCAAAGCTCCTCTTGCTCCGCTTTCGGCCTTGACTTAATAAAATCCATTTCCCGGCCATAAAATTTACTTGGAATCCCCTTGGCAACGGCTTTTTCCGCATGCTTTATTTCCCAGTCAAGTTCTGCGATCTCCTCCTTGATCTTTTTTCCCTCGGCCTTCATCTTTTTGACAACGGGTAGGTTGCTTTTTTTCTCATAGAATTTAGCCAGATCCTCCATGGCAGGCATTTCAGGGTAATCCTTGGCAATCTGTTTCATGTATTCTATGTGTGCCCGTTCCATGGCTTTTGCAAATCCGTGCATTGTGCCACGTTCACGGGCAGGAATTTTATACATCTCCTGTTCTTTGATTTTGTTGAAAAGCTCGCGGTTTGACCGGTTTTTTTCCTTTTGCCTTGTAAGCCGTTCCCCCATTTCCCTTTCAAATTCTTCCTTCCGGGCCTTGACTTTTTCCCTTATCTCAAAGGCCCTATTTTTCTTGGCAGCCCTGGCCATCTCCTCGGCCTCTACTTTCTTGATCATCTTTTCAACAAGCTTCTTTGAAGCCTTCCGCATTTCAATAGTTTTCAGCGGTGCAAAGTTATAAGCAAGTCCATCTTTTCCCCACATAATTCTGCGAATAAAATCAAAATACTCCGGATCTGAAGCAAAGAATCTCGCCGGGTCTTTATACATTTGCTCAAGGCCCATTGAAATTATTTCCGTGGACCCATGCTCGTAATATTTCCCGCAATAATGGCTAAAAAACTCATCCTTCCAACCCCATTCATCCAGGTCTTTATATATCTTGGACAGCTTTTCATCCCCTGCCCTTTTTTTCAAAAATGCCCTGGCCCGCTCCTGAAGTCCCGGTAGTTCATATTCAACATGGTGGCCATACTCATGAACGGTCGTATCTGTCAATCCATCCAGCTCAGTATATTTTTGGCCGGGCCTGTAAAAAGACCTTCCATCCGCATTCTTTTTGGCAGTAACGGTTGAAAGCTCCTCAAGCAGGTTTGGATGGAACATGGATTCCAATTCCTTCATGTGCTTATTATTTAATAACTGTTCAGTGGCCTTGTCCTCCATGTCAAAAACGATTTTGCCGCCCCTGGGTGGTAACACCTTTCCCCTGAAATAATCGGCCTCGTATCGGTCGATTTTTTCAACCATTGCATAAAATTTTCCGTTAAGCTCTGAAAGTCTATCGCCAAGGACATTGTATTCGGTGGCCATGGCCCGGATC
>CAYOTW010000081.1:0-2899 GCA_964407005.1 Candidatus Woesearchaeota archaeon
CTATTAAACTAAAATTCGGTTGCCCGGATTTCAGCTATACGTATCACTATTTAAATCAATCAATTACAACAATTGTCATTTGTGCGAGTATCATGTATATGCCCTTCAAATGCGAGCTGTATTGATATTCGACACCAGCCATTCCAGTTTGGACATCCCGTTTTGCATTGACAACTTGCGGACAGAAGAGATAGGGTGTTTGAGCACCCGAAAGCATAGAAGGCTTGTGACTGCAAGGTTTCCAGCGATTCTGTGTTCATTTCATTCCCCGTGAAGCGGCCCCGGAGGCGTGAAATTAGCCACTTCCTTCTGGCCCGTGCATAAGCTGTTGCCAAATCGATTAAGTATATGCTATATTTTCTCTATAGACATATACTTGATATTATCGGGAGGAATAATGATCGATCCGCGAAGGGAAGCGATGACTCTGGCAAAATTTCGCAGAGAAAAAATCATGCGAATTGATGACATTCGGGAGATACTTGGTTGCGCCGTCGTGACAGCCAGGAAGCGCTTGCGATCATGGCATGCGCATACCAGCTACAACCACAACGGGACATACTATACGCTTCCGCAGGTGGCGGTGTTCGACAACAATGGTCTGTGGGAATGGAAAGGTGTACGGTTCTCACGTCACGGCAACCTGCGGCAGACTTTCACCTCACTGGTTGCCGCATCTCGAGGCGGACTTGGCTCCTCCGAGTTAGGTAAGATTTTGGGAATGGCGCCTCGATCGTTTCTGTGGCATTTCCGTGATATCCCAGGCATTAGGCGTGAGAAATCTGGGGGTGAATTTGTCTATTTCTCGGACATTCCCCAAGTTCGCGATCGCCAGCAGCGGAAACGCAATGAAGGTCGGCTACACCGTATGACACATGAAGCCATTGACAGCACACCTGTGTTAATATTGGTCGACAGAATAAAGCACCCCGACTCCACCGTGGAATCCTGCGCGAGCAGGCTGAGGAAACAAGGCAAGAGAATCAGCGCACGCGAGGTGCGCTTGCTGCTGGAGCATCATGGTCTGCAAAAAAAAACTGCGCGTATCAGTTGATGCAGTGCCTTGGATTGTATGTGAAAGAATTAGCGGGGCAATTGGTACCTGAACGCCTGTTTTCGGAACGCCCGGTATTGGAATTTCGGCCTGATGTCGATGTCTGTGACAAATGTGGGGCATCTCTGCTTGTGGAAAAGACCCAACGCAAAAAGGCTGCGACCATTTCGATGGGGATGTTTTGGGCCAAAGAGGTCGTATTGGTTTGTGGCAACTGCTCGGATTCACTGCGCCGCCGATCGTCCGATTTGGAGCGAACAATTCTTCCGAACGGCAGGTTCGGATATGATGTCTTGGTTTATATAGGTCAACAGATGTTTTTGCAGCATCGCAACGAGGCAGAGATTTGCCGACAGTTGCAGCAAAGAGGTATTGAGATTTGTCGTAGCGAAGTCGGCTATCTGGCAAGAAAGTTCGTCCTCTATCTGGCAATAGCCCACAGGCAGTCCAGTCCGGAAATCAGGAAAAAAATGCGTCTGCAGGGCGGCTACATTCTTCACATAGACGGGACCACCGAAGGGGGAGCACTTCACTTGATCACCATTATTGACGGTATCTCCGGAATTGTGCTGGACAACGCTAAGACTGACAGTGAAGCCCAAGACCAACTTACGCCTCTGCTTGAGCGCGTCAAAGAAACTTTCGGCAAGCCCCTCGCTGCCGTTCATGACATGGGCAAAGGCATTATCAATGCCGTCGAAACCGTGTTCAAAGGCACACCCGACTACATATGTCACTTCCATTTTCTTCGCGACATCGGCAAGGACCTTCTTGGTGAGCACAACGATATTCTCAGGAAACGTCTTCGAAAGCACTCCATCCAGACGGCACTGCGCAAATACGCCATGTCAATCAAAGTCAGAGCGGAAAACAACGGGCTGCAATTCTCCACCATCGCAAAGATCATCGAGAAAGAAAGTAGGGGAGAGGATCAGATTTCACTGCTCAAGAGTCCCCTAGTGCTTGCTTACCTCCTAGTCAATTGGGCATTGGAAGGCAAACGTATCGGCAAAGGATATGGCTTTCCATTTGATCGGACGTACCTGACATTTTACCACCGGGTCAGAGAAGTGCATCGGTCGGTGGACCAGTTGCGACGCATCGCGAAGAACACACGAGGGTATGAGGGAAGGCTTCTGGGCAAAATCTGGAAAGCGACCGGCGATGTCGTGAACGATCCCGTTCTCAAAGCGAACGCAAGAACATTGGAGCAGAAGGCAGTCATTTTCGACAAATTACGCAATGCAATGCGTATCGCATCTCCCAAAGACAAAGATGCACTCAATGACGATGGACACTCCATGCAACAAATAGCCACTATTGAAAATGGCGTTACCGAGTTTCATTCATGGCTGTCAAATACCACATCAGCAAACAAAGACGCCTCCTATGGGAAGATGTTGGCACAGATCGAGAAATACTGGGAGAAGCTCTTTGCCAAGCCCATCGTCCAGCAAACGCCCGAAGGCCCAGTAACCATCTACCCTCAAAGAACAAACAACGACCTTGAGCGTTCCTTCAGGGACTTCAAGAAGGGATACCGTAAACGAAGTGGAAAAAACTCACTATCCAAGACTCTCAAAGCAATGCTGTCAGATACTCCTTTGGTGAAGAATCTACACGATGCGCGGTACATGGAAATTGTTTTGGACGGAGAGAACTCGCTGGAGGAGAGATTCGCCAGGATAGATGCAGAGACAATCCGAAAAAAAATGAACGAATCAATGGAGGACAACAAAAAGTTTCACCCAATTATCAGTCGCCTCATAAGATCAGAAAACCTCCCTTGCAGATTATTGGATATTCTGACAAACAAGTAAACCCAACCGAATTTTGGCGTCATAG
>CAYOTW010000082.1:0-2888 GCA_964407005.1 Candidatus Woesearchaeota archaeon
AAAAAAAGAAACAACTGATTCTGAAACAAAACAAAAATGGAATTTTTTTATCCCCGGGCATAATCCGATATATTTAGATTTTAAAGAAGGTGATTTGTTTAAGGAGGGCATTAATATTTTACGTTTTACAGGTACAGATATTTCAGGACACCATTTACTGCAGAGCAGGATACCAGGTATTGCCCCTATAATAAATAAAAATGATATAGATAGCACCATGTTAGCAAGTGAAACAGGTGCCGATGCTAATTATATGATTTATATAAAAGAAGACAGAAAAGAATATGATGAATTTGAAACACATCTTCTGGGTGATTGTGATAACAATGTTTGCAGGGCGTTATTTGTAAATATTCACGAAGACGAGGAAGCAACCTATACTTTATATTTTGGCGATGGCGAAAGTTATAGTCCTTTTATGCCGGGAACTATAGTAGAACATGAATACTCAACACCTGCACAAAAGTATCATGTCCGCTTGAAAAAATATAACGAATTAATAAGATCATCAATTATTTATTTTAAATAGATAAGTCATGCAAATAAAAAAAATATTGCTGTTTGCCGGTTTATTAATAATGTTCACCCACATTGGATATGCACAATGTAGTGAAGAATCTGTTTTTTATATTGATTATAATACAATTTATTATGATGATGCAAATAATACTGTAGAAGTATCATTTGGCATGAACTATATTCATTTACCTGCTGATTTTAATGTAACAAACATTAAGTACACGTGGTCATTTGGTGATGGCACGCCCCCTGTAACGCGTGAAACTTCAGATCAAGCATATTATACTACTGAATCGCATAAATACAATATAGATGGCACCTACCTGAATAAAGAAATTTATTGCCGTGTCGAATTTACAGGACATATGATTGATTATACATATGGTGGTAGTTCAGCAGAGGAAACAATATGCTATTCCCAGGAAGATAACTTTTATTACACTCTGCCAACAAATACAGTTGTGGATTTAGCACTTGCCCCTGATTATGGTGACGGGCTATTTCCTTATAACGAAGAGATTGATATTTCAATAAAAGTGCGGGATTATTCAGGTAAATATACCAGTGTAAGTTATACAGTGTGGTACGATGGTACAAATATTGGAAATGGTACAATTAATGATTATGATTTTGGATCATATAAAAAAGTTACAAATAAAACTTTACATACAGATGGCGTTCATAATATAAATGTTGAAATATATAAGGGAACCAATACATTAGACCAAAAAACACGAACCATTGCAGTGGCAGAAGAAGGGGAAGATGTAGATGAACCTGATCAAAGCGACGAAATTAAAGACCCCAACATTGTTTTATCAGCTTATGAAGTTTTTGTTGACACTATGTCAAATGATAAATTAACGATACAGATATATGATTCTACTAGCCAGGGCTTCATTGATGCTCGCAGCACTGCCCCTAATACTGATACTTGTGGAATCAATTATTTTCATGCTGGATGGCAAGAATTATGGACAGGTGGTAGGGTTTATAACTGGTTTAATCCTGGCAGCAATATATTTTATGAAAAGTATTATTGTGGAGGATTTTCACCACATAATGATGATGAAGATTATACTTATACAATTGAAAAGAATAGGCATAATATTTTTACAGAAGATAGAGTTGTTTGCTTTTTTTATGTTGTTTATAAATCAATTTGTTGCGATGCAGTTGGTTGGCCATGCACCAGTGCAGATACATGTTTATATGTTTATGATGATGATTATTTAATTATACACCCCCAAACCTTTAACCCCGAAGAAGATAATAATATTGAACTACCCCCTGAAGGAGGTAAAAAAGAAATTTACACACATAAAAGTACGTGCCAGGGTATAACGGTTCATAACAAAAACAACCCAACGGATAATTTTGATTGGCTGCTTGATATTAATATTGATAAAGCAAACCTTAAAATGACAATTATTGCAGAACCTAATTATTCCGAAAAAACAAGAAAGATCGAAATTAAATATTTTGCTGAAGGCAGATTTGATAAACTGGCAGAAAAAAACAAAAACTACCGCCTGATAACCATTACTCAGCCTCCCTGTATTGCAAAAGTAAGTGTGCCAGCATATGATTATCCTGCAGAAACAGAAATATTTGTTTTTGAAAATGAAGCGGGTGACATGTCCTACAGCACAAGCCCTAACTATTTCCCTTATGACCTGGTAAAAGATAAAGGAACACAAACCACCATAAAAATTAAATGCTTTGATAAAGACACGACCCAAATTGCACAACAATCTTTTACTGTTTACCTTACCAATTGCTGGAATAACCTTGACACGCGCAGTTCATTAAGAAGAACACAAATAGATTATCTTCGTGCTTTAAATGATATTGTAATGATCAGTGTAGAGAAAAATATATTATTTGATATGGAAATAAACGATGGAGAAAAGATGGTAATCACCGCTGGCGGACGGATTAGGTTAGATGATGGTTTCCGGGCAAAACCGGGGTCTTTTTTCCAGGCTAAGAATGCCAATTGTTCTGATATAGCTAACACAAGTAATCCAAACACTAAAAGCACTACTGTTCCTGTAAGCGATGGTTATAATAAAACCAAAAGTTATGAACAAGAAACCTATACAGAATATGAGGCTTTCCAGGAAAAAAGTATAGATTCTATCATAAGCCCTGCTTCTGTAAACATATACCCTAATCCCACTGATGGTGTTATAAATATTGAATTCAGGAATATAACGTTACCAGTAACCCTGAAGGTCTATAATTCAAATGGTATGGTTATCTATAACCAACAGGTAACAAAAATATCAGACCAAATTGACATTTCAGGATATGCGAAAGGATTTTATTTCTTTAATGTGATAAGCCAAAACAATTGTTTTACTGAT
>CAYOTW010000083.1:0-2836 GCA_964407005.1 Candidatus Woesearchaeota archaeon
ATGCCGAAATTCCTCACGCCACGCAACGGCAGAGGCAATTCGACGAGATTTTGCATCCCACTAAAATAACAAAAGGAATGCGTCCGATGGGCCGGAAGAACTCGCTATATGCATCAATGTCTTCCCATTATTCTAAAGGCAAACTTGCTTAATCGTTTAAGTAGATTTGTTAAAGTCGCTTTCCAAGCTTTGTCCAGAAAGAAGCCTATCCCAAGTTTCGCAGCCAACTCAAGGTCCCGCAGTACGGGAGGGAGCAATCTCGCACGACATCTTACTCGCAGTGCAGCCCAATGCAACGCTCCGCTCGGGACTGCGTTTCTTGACTGCGAAACTTGGCTAAAGAAGCCATAGGCCAAAATCGCAGTGTCGTTTACGAAGATTTGCTTTCAAATACGCAATCTTTGTCAATAATGAAAATCGTATTCATGTTTTCCAATGTATGTGCGCATTCTGCAACACAGGCGATGCCGGCACGGTATTTGAGCTATGCGACATCAAGAAATATTCCAGCTATTCCTGAGTCCGTTGACAATAAAAAGGAGTCGACCATGGACCGTGAATACTTCAAAAGGGAATTGAATCGTGCATATCACCGCATCGCGGGCGATATCAGGTTCTATCAGTCGGAAGGAACGGAATCCTATGTCACCGCTAAGCGGTTGCTTCTTTTCTTTATCGCCGGACGGCTCAGAGTTGTGTTGGACAAAATCAAAAGACTTGCTGAGAACAATGATATTGCCATAGTCGATGAAGCCGCTTCAGGATCCGAGGGGAAAAACAACCTCCCGTTTCAGACAACCGAACATCTGCACGTCGATGATGTAGCCGACATTGCAGTGAAGAAAGCTGAAGCCGATCACTGGTATTATTCCACTCTGGCATCACTGGATAAAGATTTCGATACGGGGGCTTTCCATTCCATGCTTGCGACTGCGTCGCGGAAACTGGCATCGGAGACCAGGCGGGAAGCTTCCAGAGTCCATCGGAAAGAACAGGTTTTGTCGGCTTGGACCGTGTAGAGAAAGCTACTCAGGCGTTGCGAAGTATGAATTCGATTCGAGGCGAGATCGTCGGCGCCATCGACGGAAAATGCTACTCCCACTCGATATGACAAAAGAAAAGCTATTGCAATCTCCCGAATACGATCCGCTCGCACCGGTGAATCGAAGATGCCAAGAACGCCTTTATAAATTCTGCGGCCGGCCGCAATATCGGGAAGAGTAGAACACCGGATGTCGATCACTTCTCGTCATTTCCGTCCCTCAATCAGGAATCTCCCAGGTTGTGATTGGAACCACCTAAAGGAGCTTAGGTATATGCTTTCGAAACTGCAATCAGTAATTCTACCCGCAATAGTCTTGTGTACAGTCGTATATGGTCGGAATGCATTTACGGATAATGAAATCGCCGATGCGGTTCGCGACGAATTGCGTTTTGATCCGGGTGTTTCGGCTCACCTCATAACGGTAACGGCCGATGACGGCATAGTCACGATGACCGGAGATGTGGGATCGCTTCCTGAAGCAGACCGTGCGGTACTACTCGCGGAGACAATTCGTGGTGTGCGAGGGATTGTCAACGATCTATCGCTCCATCCGGTCACCCGAACGGACGCCGAGATAACCGCGGACTTACGTGAGGCGTATCGAATGGATCCAGTTGCCGATGCAATGCAGCTCGATTTTCGGGTAGATGATGGTGTGGTATACTTGACGGGGACAGTCACCTCGATCGCGGAACGTGATCTCGTGGGGCGGGTGACGAAGACTGTCAAGGGGGTTCGTGGGGTTGAGAATCAACTGCGGGTCTCAATAGATCCCAAACGACCCGACGACGAAATAAAAGCAGAGATATGGAAAAGACTTCGTTTCGACCCATATTTGCAAGGATCGGAAATCAGCGTTACCGTGGAAGACGGGGTTGCCGACCTTGAGGGAACGGTGCGCAGTCTTCCGGTGTATCGGCGAGTAATCAGACAGGCTATGGTAACCGGAGTAACCGATATCCAAAGCATTGGACTCATCGTTGATCCCATGGCCGGGCGTCGGATGAAACGTGATTCAATATCCGTGACAATGCCGGATTCCGTCATAGAGAACAGTGTTCGGATGGTGCTTGCCGACCAGCCTGAAACATCTGTTGACGGTATCCGGGTGCAAAGCCGGGATGGAGTGGTCTCTCTTTATGGAATGGTAAACAATCTGAGAGCAAAAACTCTGGCTCGAGAGGCAGCCCAAAATACGGTAGGCGTACAGGAAGTGCGGAGTTTTATCAAAGTCCGACCGACCTCCGATAAATCCGATCAGGCACTGGCATCCGATATCGCGAATGCGTTTCGGTGGAATTCGTATCTGGAACGCTTCGCCCTTAACGTGCATGTACGAAACAACAAGGCGTATCTCTATGGAGAAGTCGACAGTTACTTTGAGAAAATGCAGGCAGGAAAAGCGGCTTCGCGGATCGCAGGAGTGGTTGCGGTGGAGAACGGTCTTTCCGTACGCCGCCGTCCTCGTCGAGACTTGAGCGACAGTGAGATCAGGAATAGAGTCGAAAACAAACTGACCTACAGCTCACTGGTGAGTGCAGGAGACATTACGGTAAGAGTTGAGGACGGAATAGCCACGTTGAGCGGAAACGTATCGTCCGTCGACGCTTTAAATGCGGCCGTGCATGGAGCATTTGGTGGCGGCGCTCGTGGAGTACGAAGCGAACTTGAGGTTGAGGGGTTTCTCGGAGATTCGCCGAGAATGCCGGAAAACTATGAATGGGATTCCTACGTTTGGCCCTAACCCAAGTTTCGCAACCAACTCACGGCATTCTGCGTAAGCCGGCGCCC
>CAYOTW010000084.1:0-2800 GCA_964407005.1 Candidatus Woesearchaeota archaeon
GTAAACATCCCAAAATGACATGTTTTACCAAATGAATTTAGCAGTACGGCGTGTTCAACAAAATTTCTCATTCTCCTAAAATCTCTAAGTAAAAAAATAGCTAAAATCTCTCTCAGCCATCCCCCGACCACCCGCCCCAGATAGGAGGTGCGCGCCTGTCCTTCGGACAATTAGTCAAAACTTTCAGTTTTGAAATTTAATAGAAATAATCTTTTTTCCTCCACCTAAATACAAAACTATTTAAGACATAATCTTTTTATTTTCTAAAAGAGGACAAAATGAAATTTTCAACAAAAGTAAAAACCCTTCTATATAGTATGGAAGTTAGCCATGGAATAAGAAGGGCTTTAATGGCTACCTTGGGAATTATTTATTTTCTGTCTTTTGGTTTTAACATTGTTTCTATAACAACTCTTTTTGCGGTTTCTACAATTATTATGACCTTTTTTGAATTTCCAACAGGAGCAATTGCAGATTATGATTCAAGAAAAAAGTCTATGATGATTTCATATTTTCTTATGGCTATTGCCTTTTTCGGATTATTTATTTTTGAGAATTTTTGGTTTCTTGCAGTCTCTTGGATATTAGGAGATATCGCTTGGACATTTTTTTCAGGTTGTAGTAGTGCGTGGTCTATTGATGCATTAAGAATTGGAAAGCAAAAATCCAAAATTGTTTCTTTAATCTCTAAAAGTTATATTTTTGAGAAAGGAGGGCACATTATTGGAGGATTGGCGGGTTTAATATTAATCTCAATTAATTTTAGACTCATTTGGCTTTTTGTATCTTTATCCCAAATATTTATGTTTTTCATCGTATGGAAATACATGGAAGAAAGAAATTTTAAACCAGAAAAAGTTCAATGCAATTATTTAAAAAAATCTTTAATCAAAGCCAAAGAATCTCTTGCCTTTATCATCCATAAAAAGAACAGACAATTAAGGGTTTTGATGTTAGGCGATTTTATCGGAATTTTGGCTCAAAGTGCCTTTTTTGTCGGGATGCCCTTGTTGTTTGTTCAAGTATTAGGATTAAATCCCGAATCTCTTTCAGGAATTGTTACAATCATTGCAGGGATAACCATTCTAAGTCCATTAATTGCTGAAAGAGTTGCAAACACAAAGGGGATAAAATATGCAATGGTTTTATTTGTTTTCTTGGAAAGTTTTTTTATATTGGGTTTTTCTTTATCTAGTTCCGTAATATTCGCAATAGCTTTTTTAGTTCTTTTGAGAATAACTTTAGAAATTTTAAGTGTCGTGGGAGATTCAGCATATCATCACGAATTTGATTCTAAAATTAGGGCTTCTTTGGGTTCAGCAAGTAATGTGATTTGGGCAATAGGAAACTCTATTTCAGTTTTCTTAGCAGGTTTATCTATTCATTTCTTCGGCGTTGTTACAACCCTTATAATTTGCGGAATACTTGTTTTAGTAGAAGCATTAATTTATTTATTTGGATTGAAAAAATAAAAATCAAACATTAACTTAATAAATATGCAAAATAACTTTAATTTATGGTTAAAATAACTTATGAAAAATTAAGAGAATTTCTTGCGAATAACGAAAAATATCCAAAATGCAAGAAATATAAAAGAGCTCCTCTAATTCACGAGGGTTTTCCTGGAACTTTTAATTTGAGCTTTACTGAATATGATATGTTTAGAGAATTTGGAGGTTATTCAAAATTTCATAAAGACCAAATTTTTTCAACAATTCAAAGCTGTGTTAGACCTCAAGATATTTTAGAAAATTTAAAACATGGAAAAGGTTTATGGAAATATCTTGGAGCTTTTGAAATGTCTGATATTGCTGGACAAATATCACTTTCAAAAAAAGAAGAAATAAATAAAATTCATAAATGGCAATTAAACAAACTTATTGAACTTTTTGTAAAGTTAGGATTAAAAAAAGACAGAATTTTTCCCTCTTATTGCAAGGGTGGAGATGTTGCAAAAATTACAAATGGAAAATATACTTTTAATTTCATTGTGCCAGAAGACACATTAACGAAGGAGGGATTTATAGAAGCAGGCATTCCAAAAGAGAATTTAGTACCTGATGAAACAAGAAACACTTTTTTATCTTTGCACATAAATATGCCTACCCCTTGGGGTTATAGAAACGAAATAAACTACAATATTGGAACAAAAAAGAACCCCAAATTTTTAGATATTGCTACTTTAGAATATTTTTTATGGTTGCCTACTTATTCTTCAAAAGAGAAAGTCGCTAAAAATATTAACGGGCTGAAAGAATTTGAACACACAATTAGTATTGGCGGTATTGGAGTTGAAAGATTATGCGTCGCTGTTAATGGATTAAAAAGTATTCAAGAAGTAGATTATATTAAGAAATTTTATGATTTATTCAAAAAACTTTATCCTGGATTAGCTGAAGAACAAAGGATAAAGGCAGGAGAGGTTATAAGGGCATTACATAGAATTTATTCAGATATTAACGAATTAAAAATTAAAAAATTGGGAAATAACAGAAGAAATAAAATTAAGTGGTTCTTACAAATTTTATATTCAAATCTAGATGAATTTAATCCTGAAATTTTACATAAACTTTTAGATGTACATTCAAAATTACAGCCTTGGCATAAAAATTTATCTAAAGGAATAAATCCAACAATTAAAAGAATTGAAACTTATTACAAAACAAGAAACAAAAGATAACTTCCCCCAACCCAAAAGATTATTTCATCTTCTTTCTTAAAAAGAAAGAAGCAAAGAAGGGCGCGCACCTCAAATTTAATGGGATGGCTAAAAGCCCACCTGAACTAAGAGAGATTTTAG
>CAYOTW010000085.1:0-2743 GCA_964407005.1 Candidatus Woesearchaeota archaeon
ATCGAGAGTACTTGCCACTCCTCCGATTCCGTGCTTTTGCGGGCGTAGAGGCAATATCTAACTGGTGTTGGCGTTTCTGCTTTCTCCTTTGTTCCTTTTGGCAAGTTAGAGCTTTGGGGTGTTGTGTTGTTCATAGCGGATCAATTACTTAGTAATCCCGACTATGAACAAGAGGTGACAAACTCCGCTTAAAAAGTCCAGAGCGATCCGAGGAGACAAGATGTTGGTAACTCAAGACCTCGCACCCCCCTTCGCTCGTTACAAGTTATACTGGCGCTGACTGGACTCTTTCCTGGGTGCGCGGTAACATGGAAATTGATATGTATTTAACATTAAGTTTTCACATCAAGGAAGTATTGTCTGGTTTGGGATTGAAAAGTATCCCGTTTTCTTTAGAGCGCCCGGCCAAACAAGCGCATGGCGATTATGCTACAAATGCTGCTATTATTGCCGCAAAAAAAACTGGAGCAGATCCACATGACATTGCAGAATCAATTAAAAAGAAGCTGGCTGAGCAGGTACCAGATATTGATACGATTGAAATAGCGGGACCGGGGTTTATTAATTTCCACCTTTCTCGTCATTTCTTTACAAAAGAAATTATACGTGCAATTGACGAGAAGAGTGCATGGATGTGTAGTAAACGAAACAGTAACAAAAAAGTGGTAATAGAGTATACAAGCCCTAACTTGTTTAAACCCTTGCATATCGGCAATCTTGTGGGAAACATAATTGGTGAGTCACTCGCTCGACTTTACGAGTGCACAGGGAGTACCGTATATCGTGTTAACTACCCCTCTGATATTGGCTTAACTGTCGCGAAGGGAGTTTGGGGAATCAAAAAAACAGGCGGTAATCCTGATGACATTGATGACATAGGTCAAGCGTATGTCATTGGTAATAATGCTTATGAAGAAGATGCGGATGCTAAAAAAGAAATTGAAGAAATCAATCGAGAATTATATTCAGGTACAAATACCGAAATAAATAAAATAAGAGAACAGGGTATAGAAACATCACTAGAGAGAATTACGGAACTCTGCTCCATTCTCGGAACTTCTTTTGATGCTGAGTTTTATGAGAGTGAAGCTGGACCTGTAGGCGCTTCGATTGTGCAAAAGCACATCGGAGACATTTTTGAAGAAAGTGATGGAGCAATTGTGTACCGAGGGGAGAAAGCCGGTCTCCATACTCGTGTTTTCTTAAATTCTCAAGGATTACCCACATATGAAGCGAAGGATCTTGGCAACTATGTACTCAAACAACAAAAGTATCCTAACCACGACAGCTCGCTTGTAGTAACGGGAAACGAGCAGAGAGAATATTTCAAAGTCGTTATTGCAGCTATCCGAGAAGTATTTCCTGAAGCAAGAAATAAAACACTCGAGCACATACCAACGGGATTTCTGACACTTACAACAGGTAAGATGTCATCCCGAAAAGGTAATGTATTAACAGGTGAATCATTAATAGATGACTTACGGAAAGAAGCAGTAAGACGTGCAAAAGAAACACGCGCGAATAATATTTCAGTGCTTTCCGATATGATTGCGGTTGCTGCCCTGAAATATCAAATATTAAGACAGAAAACCGGTTCCAACATTACATTTGATAAAAAACAAGCTTTTTCATTCGAGGGTGATTCAGGACCGTATTTACAGTATACACACGCCCGTATTGTATCCGTGCTCGAACAAGCCCATAGAGCGGACATTGAAATGTCTCCAGATAACGCTACTGCGGAACCGTACGAGATTGAACGGTTTCTGCACCAATTTCCTGAAGTAATTGACCGTGCGCTTACCGACAAATCACCGCATCATGTTTTAGGGTTTCTTACAGAACTCGCAAGCATTTTTAACAGGTTTTACTCGCTAGAAAAAATCGCAGATAAGACTGATGAGCATGCTCCGTACAAAGTTATGGTTGCAAAAGCAGTGCAACAAACACTAGAGGACGGTCTTTGGATATTGGGAATAGGTGCCCCGGAAAGAATGTGATATCTGCCCGTTTATACTTAGGTTTCTGTTTCCAACATCTATCTCTTAGTGGGGTGTTAATCTGTTGGGTTTTCTAGGTTAACGTATGGATTTTTAATTTCCCCACATATGAGAGATTTGTTGTTACAGCTAAAAGTCGTATCAGTTTCGTCAATTTTTTGTATTTCCATGGTAATCTTGTTATGAGCCAATGTAGAAAATAAGTAGATTTCTAGCTATTATAATTTGCCTATGCCATATTACAGCTACACAAAAACAGAGAAACTCCTAGGATGTGAAAAGATTAGAAGAAAAACACGAGGGGATGTTGTTGTGGTCATGGGATTCCAAAGAAGTGGTACGAGCTTGCTTGCTAGCATTGTTAATGGTTGCGGAATAAATTTTGGAGGGCAGCGCGAACTTAAACAACCATTGATTACTAATCCAGATGGTTTTTTTGAGCACAAGAAAATCTCGACGCTTAGTTGGGAATACTTAGAAGAAGCCGGGTACAGAGGGAGCATTGATAGTAGTGTAGACTTACATGCAAAAACGTTGTGGCAAAAATTCAAGCGGCTTATAACCTTAAGAAAGATGCACAACGTTTTGTATAAATTAAGCACCCAAAAAGAAAGATGGGGTCTTAAAAATTTCCCAATCTTTTACTATATTTGGAAAAATTACCTTCCCAAACATAAAATAATTGGGATTTATAGAGACCCCTATGTCTCAACGCATTCCTTTCTTAACGTTTTTTGGCCGTC
>CAYOTW010000086.1:0-2720 GCA_964407005.1 Candidatus Woesearchaeota archaeon
AGGCGCTCAACCATCTGTTCTTTGACGTCGATACCGCGTTCCCGACCGTAGGTGAATGTCTTGAGGACAAGGTCCTTTCCCCAGCCCATTGTATCACTTACCGCTTCGTTCACATCGGTAAGAACCGCAACCGACTTGCGGGTAAGAACCTCAAACGAGTCACCCACGAACTCAGCCACATAATGGGAATCCACGCTGTATAGAAGATAGCTGAGAAATTTATAGCCTTCATTGATACCCAGCGCGATTTCGGTTCCAAGCTTTCCGCCCAGACCAAGAACCGCCTTGACACCCAGTCGTATGCAGAATTCACCATCGGTGAGTCCGGCCTTCGCGATTATCTGGATAGCCGCTCCCGCACTTCCCTCTATGCATCCTTTTACCTCGCCGAGGGCGGCGAAATTCGGGATGTCGTGGCCTTTCCATTCCACCGTGCAGGCAAGCGATCCGCCGGCGGTTGCGGTTGCACCGGCCGACAGTTCCGCACCCACATTTGCATCCATATTCCGACCGCCGTTTTTTTTCGTTGATCCAACCTTGCGGTCGTGTTTCGCCGGACCGTCTTTTTCAGAAAAATCGATCTGGGGCAAACCGATAATAGCCGAGGCATTGGCGCCCACAAAGCCGTACCCGTTAAGCGCCACTTTGAACAGCACGTGACACGCGCGGCCGTCATGAACGAACTGCTCGAGCTTTTCATTCTCGAAAAGTGAGAGTATGTTGAACCCGTTCTTGCCCGGCAAACTGAGCGATCCATCGGCCGTGCCTTCGACAAGCGAAAAACTCACGTGCCCCTGCCCACCAATTGAAAACTTCGGTTTACCTTTAAGAAGCGAGGTCACGTCGGAACTAATACTCGCCCCGGCTGCAAACCGAAGCAGTTGGGCTTCGGCAGACGCGCTGAAGCAATCAGTTTCGGCGAGTACATCTTTGTTACCGTCTTTATCACGAGCCGTAAAGGTCCAGACCCCGTCCCCACCGGCCTCTTTCTTCCAGAAATTCGCCTTTACCGCGTTCAGCGGATTCGCTTTGTTCGGCTCCTTTTTACTGTCCGGCGCCATGAACTCGGCAAGCTCCCTGTTCTCGTATTCACGGGAACGTTTAAGAGCACGAACTCCCTTTTTGCTCCCGATTCTGTCACGGAGTCGATCCTTTCGGGCGTATACGATCGGCTTTCCCCAGCGTTTGTTCTTGTCGAGACGACACAAAATAAGCTCTTCAAAAGTATCTTTCGCGGTCACCTGGGTTTTTGCGCCAAGAACCGTTTCCAGCTTCTTTTCCGCTTCCTGAGCTTTGGCGCAGGCCTGCTCGAAATCACCGGCCGTCCTGGCAGCCTGAACCAACCGGGCAAGCTCCTCGGTCGTTTCGGCCTCTTCGTGAATGAAATCCACCGCCGAAGCATCGATTTCCACGTACTCATCTGTAGAAGGTGCGTAGAAAACAAGTTCGGTGTTGCGCGGAGGGACTTTCCCGCCCTTTTCTTTTACTTTCTGGAGCATTTCCCGGGTGGGGATATCAAAAACACCCTTCTGGTGACCAGTCAATTTTTCATCAAACCGGGTAAGCGAGCCGCCTACCACGAAGGTTGCATCCGAGGCGCATTCCTGGAAACGCTCGATTCCAAACTTCATTTTGTCGCCGAACCACCCCTCCTGATCACCGGTATACGCATCGACTTCGGCCAGTTCTTTCTGAGCTTTCAAAACCGGAAATTCCAGATCATGATAGTCATCCTGTTTCGCTTCGTTTTGCGCGTGTGCGTCGGTGCCGTATCCGCGGCCGCTTTTCTTGACCCCCCTGCTCACCGCTTCCCGGTCGTAGTCATCATAGTACAGGTTCGGCAAAGGGCGCAGAAAATTCCCGGACTTCCATACAGCGATCTCGTCACGTGTTTTCGGCCCCACAACTCCGTCAACCGAACTCTTGAATGTAACCGAAGCCGCTTCCACCAGCTTACCTCCGGATTTGTCCACACGCAGTTTTGCCTGGCTGTCGGTCTGAAAGGCCCGCGTTGCCTTGTCGGTTTTCGGCCCGAAAGCGCCGTCGGCCGAGCCCGGGGGCAGATATCTGTACGCCACCATAGCCAGTTGGAACTCGTGGACCGCTGTTCCCTCAACGTAGCCGTCACCGCCTTTTCGGAAACTATCGGGATATTTCTCTACCCCTTTGTCATCATACATGCCCTTCTTGAGAACCGGAGGTCCTTTCGCCTCCTGATCGGGCAGGTCCAGATAGCGCACCAACGGTTTTTCGCACCGGGCGGAGCTGAGTTCTACCTTGTAGCGTATCGGTGTCTTGAAAGTACCACGGTCCGGATAGCTTGACGGTATGTATAAAGGTACGTTGTCGAACCTGAACTCGCCGGTGTCCTTGTCGATGTGCGTCGTCCCGTATTTCTCGACATTTATCCGCTGATTCTCCTCTTCATCCCCAAATATGCTGTACAGTTCGATGGTGCATTTGGTCAGGTTCGTTTTCGTAAGAAATTCCGCCATGCCCGTGATCACGCAGCCCTTGTTGACGGCATACCCGTTTACCGGGTGCGGTTCGAACCTGGCCGAAACAAACCGGATCTCAGGCTCCGGAGGCTCTTCAGGCTCGATCCCGGTCGTCGAATCAACACCCGTATTGGACTTGCCGGAGCCACTTTCCTTTTTTGGGGATCGTGGCCCGTATCGCGGGTTGTTTATGTCGCCCTCCGGTTTCTTCCGGGGACGAGG